>JAQTUZ010000003.1 GCA_028707065.1 Patescibacteria group bacterium
GATGGTGATATGCAAGTTGCCGGTATCATCGTTTTTGAAACTTAATTTGCCTTTCTTGAATTCGGCGATCGCTTTGATCGGATCCGGAGTAACCGTGTCGTTCTTCGGCGAAGGCATTAAGCCGCGGGTGCCGAGAATTTTAGCGATCACGCCCAATTTTCTCATCACTGACGGTTCGGCAATGGCCAGGTCAAAATCGGTTTTTTCGGTTTTTTTGATCTTAGCGATGAATTCGTCATTACCGATAAAATCAGCGCCGGCAGCAAGGGCTTCGGCTTCCTTGATCGGTTCGACAAAAGCGACGATGCGGACGGTTTTGCCCACGCCGTGCGGCAAGGCTACCGTGCCGCGGACCTGTTGTTCGCCCTTGGCCGTGTCGATGCCCAGATGAAAATGCACATCAACTGAAGCGTCGAATTTCTCGTGCGAATTTTCCTTGGCTAATTTAACGGCTTGATCGATCGGATAAGTTTTGCCGCGGTCGAAATTCAGGACAACTTTCTTTTTTTTCGGCGTACCGGCGCGGCGGGAAGATTTGCCCGATTTAGCTTTAGGGGCGGTTTTTTCGGCAGTCGGCTCGGTCTTTACTTCCTTTTTTTCCTCGATAGGTTTTTCAGCTTTCTCTTCTTTTTTAACTTCCGGTTTTTCCTTCTTTACTTTTTCCACTTTGGCTTCAGCCTTAGCAGACTTGTCCTCCTTAGCTTTAGCGGCGGAGGGCTTTTTTTCTTTCGGCATAATTTTTGGTTCGTGGTGTAACGGACAATTACAAATTAAAAATTAGAAATTACAAATAATTTGTAATTTGTCATTTGTAATTCAATCCTTCCACAATATTACAAATAATGAATATTTTTTTCTTTTTACTTATTACTTTTTACTTTATTTCAACCCCCATCTGCCGCGCGGTGCCGGCAATGATTCGTTTGGCGGCTTCGATATCGGTGGTATTAAGATCCGGCATTTTGATTTTGGCGATTTCCGTCAATTGCGCGTCGGTCAGCGTACCGACTTTTTCCATCAAAGGATTATGCGCGCCCGATTCGATCTTCAATGCTTTTTTGATCAAAGCCGAAGCCGGCGGTTTCTTCATTACGAAATCGTAAGTGCGGTTTTCATAGACATTGATGATCACCGGCAAAATATCGCCCTTCATCGCTTGCGAGGCGGCGTTGAACTTGGTGACGAATTCCTGGATATTCAAGCCGTGCTGGCCCAAAGCCGGACCGACCGGCGGCGCGGGAGTCGCGGCTCCGGCGGGAATCTGCAATTTTATCTGGGTGACTAATTTCTTTTTAGCTTTCGCCATAAATTTCATTTGTGCTGTTAGAAGCGAACAGTACAATTTTCACTTTTAATTATTTTGAATAGTCTGTCTATAATACGAATACTACGAATTATACGCGAATACTACAAACTCTGCGAACCGAATAAAATTTGTTAAATAGTTCGCGGTATTCGCGAAAAATTCGTAGTATTCGTATTATGTTATATCTTTTTAATCTGCAAGAAATCCAATTCCACCGGGGTTTCGCGGCCGAACATATTGACCAGGACTTTGACGCGGCCTTTTTCTTCATCAATGCTGGTGATCTTGCCTTCCAGATTTTTGAAAGGCCCATCGATGATCTTGACCGGCGAATCCACCGAGAAATCAATCTTGAATTTCGGCTCTTCAATGCCCATCCGTTTCTGCAAAGATTTTATTTCTTCTTCGGAAACCGGGGTCGGGGTCGTGCCCGTGCCGATAAAACCGGTGACGTTCGGCGTATTGCGCACCACATACCAGGATTTATCAGTCACGATCATTTCCACCAGCACATAGCCGGGGTAAATTTTTTCTTCCACGACTTTGCGCTTGCCGTTCTTGATCTTGATCTTTTTTTCGGTCGGCACCAAAACATTGAAGATCTGGTCTTCCACGTCCATAGTTTCGATTCTTTGGCGCAGATTAGTGGAAACATTTTCCTCATAACCGGAAGAAGTGTGGAGCACGTACCAGCGGCGGCCTTGATTTAAAGTTTGTTTAGCCATATATAAATGAAATTAGAAATTGGAAATTTGAAATTGGCTTTTTGACGAAGTATGATGTTCAACCAATTTCTAATTTCTAATTTCAAATTTCTTGTATTTGCCATGACAAAATATGCCGATGGCGAGATAATAATTTATTTCAAGTTGATCGCAGTCTGTAAGAGAGTGCTGAAAACATAATCCAGCGCGCCCAAAAAAGCGGCGACGCCCAAGGAAATGAGAATGACCAGCAGCGTATAATTATAAGTTTCTTTCTTGGTCGGCCAAGTGACCTTTTTCATTTCCTCGATCGATGATTTGATGTAATTGGTGATTGCGTTGGGCATAATATTTTAAATTATATTTTTTAGAACATGACATGATGCGAATACCGCGAATTTTTCGCGAATACCGCGAAATCTATTGACCGAAAACCCACCCCGCCTCGCTCACGCTCGGCACCCCTCCCAAGAGGGGAATAAAAATGGTTCGTAGTATTCGCGTATAATTCGTTGTATTCGTATTATATAACGGACGGCTCGAACAAGATAATGTTCCTATAATTAATATTATCTTCGCTTGTTCGGAAATGATCTCGCCTTACGGCGGATCATTTCTCTCACTTCGCTTGATAATAAAAAAAGAGCCCCGACCGGGCATTTATTCATTACTTTATTATAATACAGGAAACGGGGGAAGACGTCAAGAGAGAGAAGTAAGAAGTATGCCGACGTAATGTCGGCATCCCGAGCTTGTCTCGGGAAAAAGTAATAATTTAAAAAATGCTGATAGATTATAATAAAAATGGCTATTTAAGGGGCTTTTAAGGTTGTTGACATAACAAGGATATTATGCTATACTTAAAAGTTACGATAGATTTTTATTGACCTTTTGTTTTATATTCATTTCACAATTTTTCCAGGAGGAATCATGGAAAGCACAGTCAAGGCCCCGGCCGAAAGAAAACTCATTGCCACGTTTCATAACGTTGCTCGTCGGGTCGACAAAGTGGTGGTGGAGCGGAATGAAACCGGTTTGCATCTCGTCGCGGCGAATGCGCAGATCGGAATCGTCGAGCACTATCAACGGGGCGTCGTGGTGCAGGGCCGAATTCTGAACATGCATTTCTACGGCCTCGCCGTTGGTGATCTCGGTCGCAAGCTGAATTTCCGGATTGATGTCTATGAGAAAACCGTCGGGACAAAGACTTACACCTACGTCGACCTGCATAAAGTCAATGCTGTTCCCGAGGCGGATCTCAAGATCAACATCGAGGACCCCAAACTCGGCGGCGATGTCGCGATCGCGGGGACCAGCGCCTTCTTGCGGATCGAACCGCGCCCGGTAAGGACGCAAGCGGACGAGCCGCACCTCGAGGAACTCGTGGAAGCTGACTCGCAGCAGTAAGCCGCGGACAGTCAACGCATCATATTACCCCGAACCAAGAAAAAAATTCTTGGTTTCGGGGTAATTTTTTTTGTGCCAAAAGAAGCTGGCGATCGCCATAATCGCGGGACTTTTCGCCTTTGCTGAAAATGTGTTATAATATGATCAGGGTTAAATAAAAAATAAAATAAACATATGGACAAGGTTTCAACGGTAGTTAATAAAAAAATTAATCGCCTGATCCGCGTCTTGGTGATCAATGGGATTGTCTTGTTGATCCTGGCCGTGTTGATCGTCTGGACCCCATTTATGGCCCAGCTGGTGATGGGGCTGGTCGTAGTAATTATCGCTTATGTCTTTCTTTACAGCGCTTACAAGCTTTGGCATCTGAAAACCATCCTGGATAAATATATCAAGTTCTAATTAGAATAGCTTATCAGCGATTATTCTGCCGGACTTGATTTTTTATTATCAAATTGCTATATTGCTAAATTGATAATAATTTTGAAATCAAATTTTATGAAAAAAATACTTTATACTTTTTGTTTTTTGTTTTTTGTTTTTCTTTTAACAGGTTGTGCCGGCAAGCCGGTGATGATGGATCAGCTTAATAAGCAGGGCTTTTATCCTTATCACAACGAGATGTTTAATTTTAATCTGTCGTTGCCTAAGGAGTTTCAATATTATCAAACGCAAAGAATGACCTTTACCGATTACACCGATATCGATATTTTTGTGCCGACCGCTGACACGAATTATGTGGAACAAGTTCCGGGCTATGCCGAGCCGATCATTGTTCGCGTTTATGACAAGACCGCTTATGATAATTTAAGCGCCGATCTAAAAGCGCAAATGGTAAAAGTCGCGGAGAAAGGCAATAAAGTTTACAACCTCATCTTTTGGGATCAGCCGCCGAGCGATTGGGCGGGCAAATGGACGGATGCGATGAAACAGCAGCTGATCAAAGATTTTAAATTGAAATAAATTTCCGATTGATGAAAAAACGGCGCCGATCATCCGGCGCTGTTTTTGTTTCCATAGTTGTTGATATTTTTTTGCTGTCTTGACAAAGCAGGCATAATTACCTATACTTTTATGATTTTTAGTCCTTTATAATTTTGTTTAACTTTAGCAAGGGAGTTGCGTCATGCGTACATTTTTTACATCAATTATCATGGTTTTCGCTCTGCTCGGCGTGATGAGCAGCCCGGCTTTTGCCGGTGATAAAAACGACCTCTTAACAGAAGAAATATCCGGTATTATGAACGGGAGACAGCCCAAGGACCCTAATTACGTCTTGAAATGGAGCTTCATTGAATTCAGTAGTTTCCCTGTCTGCGTTGAAAAGCCGAAGTATCAAAAATTTGCCGAAAAACTCCAGGCTACTAATAAGATTATCGGTGCTATGGGAGATTTTAATTCTTCGGAAGACGGGTTTTCCGCGCAGGTGTGCGTGGTTACTTATTTGGAAAGGATTTCCGACGGGGCAGAGCTTCCCAATAAGCACTTCTGGAAAATTCGCTATACCTACGATGAACGTATAGCGGCCTGGCAATATGACGCCATCGAAAGTTGTGTTACTCGCTCGAAAAATAAAGAGAACAAATTATATCTCTACAAATGCGAGTCAACGTGGGGGATGAAGTCCTTAGACATCGCAATAAGGGCTGGTGTCGCAGGAGATCTTGCCAGAGAACCTGGTTTGAAAAGGGCGTTAATCGGTGGTGCCGATGAGATGTTTTGATTTATGTCTCAATCTGAGAATCAAAGGGTATTATGCATTGGGTCCAATATCGGCTCGGGCAACTTCTGGGATTTCCTCACTAAATAGCTATTTTGAACAAAACTCCGTTAATTTCCGACTTGGGAATCGCGGAGTTTTTTTATTTTTGGCAGTTGATTTTATCCGTAAAACAAGGTAAAATACAAGTATAAGATAAAATTAAATATCACGCAGAATAATGCCTAAAGTAGGCGGTTTTTTGATTGAAATTGAGAATTCCTTAAATTTTTAATTTATAATTTATAATTTGTAATTAATTTAATATGGTTAGTCCGCATTTAACCAAAAAGAAAAGCGAAATACTGACAGTTACTTTAGGCACCCGAAAACTTTTCCAGACCGTTTATCGCGAACAGAGCCAGGAGGTGAAAGAAAACGAAGGCGAAGCCAAGATAAAAGTTTCGGCGCTGATCTCCAAGGTCGCTTTTTATTACGAGAAGGTCCGCAATTACGTCGATTATAATGAAGAGCATCTGCACCGCAAGTACGCGGTGGCCCGCATTTTAAAACGGCAATTGGTCATCGAAGGCGCGGTGAAGATCACCAATAGCGAAGAAACGTCGCGCAATCTTCTGACCGAATTGATCCGCGCCGGCTATCTGCCCAATGACAAGATCCCCGAAGGCAAGATCGATGAAGTGAAAGCGATCCTGGAAAAACATTTGCGCCTGCGCGAACTGGCGATGCCGCACGGGATCACGGCTCAGATGGCCAAGCTGGTCACCAAGGAAAAAAGAGAATTGGGCGATTGGCTGATCGGTATTGCCGCTTCCGAGATCGAGTCGATTTTGGAAGTGGACAAAATCAAAGAGATGGTGATCAGCAATATGTACGAATATCTGGTCAAATTCATCAAGCTGCCGGTCAATTTCGCCGTTTACGAAAAAGATCTGCCCATTCAAATTTATTTAAGCATCTACCGCACTTATTTAAAGTTCGACCGCTCGATGCTGTCCTTCATAATTTTTAAATATTATAACGCTGACTGGTGGAACCCGACCGAAGAAACTACGGCTAAGATCGCCGCCAATATTCTGCCCTTGCGGCAGGCGATCGAGCGGCAGCTTGATCACCCGCTGGTCAAACAATTGGATAAGATCATCAACAAATACACGGTTTTTTATTCGATCCTCACCGATATGATCAAAGAAGACCCGGCGTCGCTTTATGAGACGATCAAGAGCAAGCCGCAGGTTTTTCCCGATCTGGTGAAAAACAATTTTCAAAAAAAATTTAATGTGACCAAGGCCCGCCTTTGGCGCGCCGGCGTCAATAGCATTATTTACATCTTCTTGACCAAGACGATCTTCGCGGTCTTACTGGAAATTCCGGCGACAAAATATCTGGGCGAAGAGATCAATCCTTATTCTTTGGCGGTTAATATTTTATTCCCGCCCTTCTTATTGCTTTTAGTGATTTTGTTCACTCGAGTTTCTTCGGAAGAAAATAACAAGCGCGTGGTGGCCGGGGTGGACGAAATAACTTTTGAGGAAAAGAACCGCCGCGATCCGATCGTCTTGCGCAAACCGACCATCAGGGGTCCGGTCATCAGCTTTATTTTCAGCCTGCTTTACTCGCTGACCTTTTTGGTTTCTTTCGGCGCGGTCGTTTGGGCCTTGGATAAGATCCACTTCACCTGGGTGAGCATCACCATCTTCTTGTTCTTCTTGGCTTTTGTCAGTTTCTTTTCGATCCGCATCCGCAAAAGCGTCCAGCAATTGATCGTCATCGAAGAAAGGGAAAATCTGCTCGATTTTCTGCTTGATTTTTTCTTCATCCCGATCGCGGCCGTGGGCAAATGGCTGTCAAAAAAGTTCGCCAAGATCAACGTCTTTATGTTCCTGATGGATTTCGTGATCGAAGCGCCGTTCAAAGTCTTCGTCGAGATCGCCGAGCAGTGGACGAAATATGTCAGGGAAAGGAAGGAGGATATCGAATAATTTGAAATGTAATACTAATCCACGAATACATACTAATATAACGAATAATAATTTAGAACGCATTCGTCATATTAGTATGTATTCGTATTAAATTAGTATTACAATAAAATATGCTTTATATAGTAGGAACGCCGATCGGCAACTTGGAAGATATCAGTATGCGCGCCATAAGAATCCTCGGCGAGGTGGATTTTATTTTGTGCGAAGACACGCGGACGTCAGGCGTTTTGCTCGAGCATTATAATATCAAGACGCCGCGCATTTCTTATCATCAGCATTCGGAAGATATCAAGGTCGATCAGATCATTAAATTATTAGAGCAGGGGAAGAATCTGGCGCTGATCACTGATGCGGGCACGCCGGGAATTTCCGATCCGGGTGGTGTTTTAGTTTCTAAAGTGATCGAGCATTTTGGCGAAGATATGAAGATCGAATCCGTGCCCGGCCCTTCGGCGGTCACGGCGGCGTTATCTATTTCCGGCATTCCGACCGACAAGTTTATTTTTATGGGTTTCCCGCCGCATAAAAAAGGCCGGCAGACATTTATTAAAAGAATTTTGGCCAGCGAATATCCTGTGGTCGTTTATGAATCCAAACACCGCATCGTCAAATTTTTGAATGAATTAAAAGCGATGAAAGAAAGCGCCAGCATTTCCGATGAAGAAGAAATTAAAAATAAGAAAAAAAATCTTGAATCAGTCGTGGTCGCGCGCGAACTTTCCAAAATGCACGAAACCGTCTATCGCGGCGATATTGATAATATAATTGCCAAAATAACCGCCACCCCGGACGACCAGCGCGGCGAATTTGTCGTAATCGTCGGCTAAACAAGTCCCCTCTAGAGAGGGGTGGCTCGCGCCGCGTGAGACGGGGTGTGTTACATAATTTAAAATAATTAACATTAAAAAAATATAAATTTTATGGCTTTCAAAGAACAATTTGCCCCCCTTGGCGGCAGAAAAGGGTCCCGGTAATATTGATGAAAAAATACTCAAAAAAACTCCAGCTCCCGGCGCCGCCGGATTGACTTGGGGCGAACTTTATGAACATGCCGCCGCGGAAAACGAGTTAAAATCAGGAGAAGATTTTTTCTCCTATGTCCGACGGTTAAAAAAACTTTGGGAAGAAGAAGACGACAAACCGAGCGCTCCGGTAAGCAAAGCCGCCTAATATTATGAATATCGAATACGAAGCGACATTTTTAAATATAGACAAGGAAGAAGCGAGAGAGCGATTAAAAAAGGCCGGCGCCAAATTGGTCAAGCCGGAAATTTTGATGAAGCGCTGTAATTTTACTTTGCCGAAAAATAACGAGATCGCCGGCAGCTGGGTCAGGGTGCGCGACGAGGGCGATAAAATTACCATGAGCGTTAAAATAATGACCGGCGATAAGATCGAAGATCAGAAAGAGATTTGTCTTTCGGTTGATGAAATGGAAAAAGCGATCGATTTTTTGGAAACTCTGGGTTGCCGCAAAAAATCCTATCAGGAAACTAAGCGGGAAACTTGGGAATTGGACAGCGTAATAATCACTTTGGATACCTGGCCGTTTTTGGAGCCGTTTGCCGAAGTTGAAGGTCAGTCCGAGCAGACTGTTAAGAGTGTAAGCGAAAAGATCGGTTTTGATTATACGCAAGCGCGTTTTTGCGCCGTCGGCACTCTTTATCATGAGAAATATAAAATCCCGCAAGACGTTATCAATAACCATACGCCGGAAATAACTTTTGCCAAAAACCCATTTATAAATAATTCCCCTCTATAAAGAGGGGTGGACTCGCGCCGCGCGAGGACGGGGTGTGTAAAAAAATGAAAGCTATGAATAATTCTATCGAATTTCCCGAACAGACAAAATCTCTTTCCTATCTTGATCGCGAAGAAGACTGGGAGCAGAAAATCAAAGAAACTATCGCATTATACGATTGGGGTATTGTTGATCTTTTGCATGAAGATGAATCTAAAAAGATTGAAAAAAAATTGGCCTTCGCGGATATTCCCGCGGCCGAGCAAGCGGCTTACGCTGAAACTGCCGGACGATTGGCGCTTGGTTTGATGAATTTTGGCGGTATGCGCGCCAGTTTGACCGAAGAAAAGTCAAGATTTGAAATGATTATGCTCCGTGGTAAAATTTCCGGTCATAATCCCGATTTGGAGCCGTTTTTGCATATGCTCTGTCTGCATTTGGCCCGCGAGGCTGATACTAATACTACCGGAGATTCATCCCGCGTATTTTCTGAAGTCATAACCGACGCCGCCGTAAATGCGGCCCGAGCCGGCAAGCCGGAATTGCATGATTCGCTGATCAACCCGTTTCATTTGGAAACTGGCATGGAAATATTAAAATTCAACGAAAAAACCGGTGAGGCGGAGAAAATGACGATTGAAACGCTGATCGAAAACGGCGACGGCATCATTTTCTTCGGCAAAGGCGAGAATGATTATGAGGATATCATTACTTTCAACCGGAAATTATCGCTGGGCGAATATGTGAAAAAAGATAGCGAGAATTATTTTGGCGGCGCAGGCTATCTTAAAGAAAAATTCAACTTGGATAAATTGGTACCGGGAACCGTGATAAAAATCGATGCCAGCCATCCATTGAGCAAGGAACAGATAACCGAGGAAGTCACGGTCGTTAAAAGCAATCAGGCCGAATTGGAAGAGCAATACGGTCCGGCCTGGCTGGCTTTTCTGGATCACGCTCCCCGAAACAAAAAATTGCTTACCGTCAGTATGAGGTCGGCTACCGGGGAGATTTTTGAGGATGTTAATTTTATGACTTTGAAAATCGTCGAATAATTTATCTAGTTTGTCATTTTCGCGAATGCGGAAATCCAAGATTGAGCGCACGGAATCTGGATCCCCGCATTCGCGGGGATGACTGAATAAAATTTATGACCGTCAAGGAGGCTATTCAAAAAAGACGCAGTATCCGGAAATATCAGAATAAGGAAATTCCGGCGGAAATAATTGATGAGTTGCTGGAAGCGGCGCGCTGGGCGCCGTCGGCGCGGAATGTCCAGCCCTGGGCATTTAAAGTGGTGACGGGCGCCGAAGATAAAGCCAAGCTGAAAGAGAATCATGTTTTTATGCGGGATTTTGTTTATGACGCGCCGGCGATAATCATCTGCTGCGTCACCGAGGAAGATTATCCCAAAGATAAATTTCAAGCCGGCATGCAAGCCACGTTTGATAAATGGTCAATGATCGATATCGGCCTGGCGACGGAAAATATATTATTGCAAGCCACTGAACTTGGTTTAGGCGGTTGCGTCGTCGGGATGATCGATATGGAAAAAATAAAATCAGTTCTGAATATCCCGGAAAAATATTTTATCCCATATGTTGTTCCTATAGGCTATCCCGACGAAACCCCGGCACCGACGCCAAGGAAAAGTTTGGAAGAAATAACCATGAATTAAAAGTATATGGAAAAATTCATTAAGCAGATAACAAAAGAAGCGGGCGCTGCTATTCTGAAAAAATTTGGGAAAGTGGGCGTTACGCATACAAAAGAAAATGCAGCAGATGTCGTTACCGAAGCTGATTTATTGGCAAATAATATTATTATCAGAGCCATTAAAAAGAAATATCCATCCCACGCGATAATATCCGAAGAAACAGGCGAACATCAAAACGGCGCTGAATATTGCTGGATTATCGATCCGTTAGACGGTACGCGTAATTTCCTTACCAGGACTCCGATGTTCGCGGTAATGATCGGCCTCGCCCATAATGGAAAGATGGAATTAGCCACTATCTATAACCCATGCACGGATGAATTATTTTTTGCGAAAAAGGGGGAAGGTACGTTTTTAAATGGAAAAAAGGTTCGTTGCTCACAGCATAAGACATGGGAGAACAGCTGGGGACTTACAAGCGCTAGAATGTCAAAAAATAACGTAGCTAATTTGCGTAAATTATTAAAGCATTCGGAGAAGGAAGAATTTTGGATGAGCGCTTTGGGATCAGCCGGGGTTAGTGTTATGTATCAGGCAGATGGCAGAAGAGATTGGCGGGCTTCGCAAGGCGGAGGGTTGTGGGATTACGCCGCTGCTTCGCTAATTCTTGCGGAGGCGGGATGTAAAGTCACTAATTTTAAAGGCGAGCCCTGGTCTATAAAAGATAGAGAGATTTTGTCGGCGAATAAATATCTTCATTCTAAATTATTGAAGATTATGAATTCCGAATAATTAACGTTAATTTTGCCGTGCTAGAGTCCGCTTTGCCTGCCCTGAGCTTGTCGAAAGAGGCGGAGACTGCGCCGGAACAAAAGTTTGCAGAAGGTCTGGTAGCTGGTATTTAGTAGTTGAGTCTTTTTGTCATCCTGAGCGCCGCGCGAAGGATCTATTAAGTAAAAATTGAATTTAGATTTAATTATCTTATAACTGCCGTTGGTTGCATTATAAAAAATAATAATGTCAGGAATAGACCCACCCCGTCTCGCGAGGCGCGAGCCACCCCTCCCAAGAGGGGAATAAAAAAAGTTGAAGAAATAATTAATCTCGGCGCAGTTCCGACTTGTCCCGAGCTTGCCGAGGGAGGCGGAGACTGCGACGGAACCAATCTATCTCCGAGAAATATTCTCTCAGGAATGAAATCCTATAATTAAGGCGGTAGAAATTAGGACATAAAGCGATTTATAGTCGCCGCGAGGTGCGACTTCTATGAATGACAAAATAAAATTATGAATTTTACAGAAATAATAAATGCTCGCGGAATTGTAGCAAATAAATTCGTCTCCATTGAGGGGTTGGTGGCGGTTATAATCTGCTTGCATTATTTAAAAAGAGTTGACAATAAATTTATATTAAATGTTTTAAAAAATGAGCTATCGTCCTTTGGTCTTTGTAAAAGTGTTTTAAAATTAATTATTGATAATAAAAAAAATGGCGACGAACTACAAAATTTAGAAAAATTAAATCGTATTCGTAATATTTTTAGTCATTCTGTTATTAGTGGCGATTCGGGCCAATCGAATGGTGATATTATGAATGCTAGTTTCGTTAATCATAAAGACTTGGATAAAAAAATTAATGCCGAAGAAATGCTTAAGGAATTTAATTCTTTATACGATTCAACTATTGAGTGGTTAATGAAAATTTTCGAAGAAAAAGGAGGTAATTTTAAATAATTTATAATTCATAATTTATAATTTGTAATTGAATGTCCAAGTTTTATATCACCACCACCCTTCCTTACGTCAATGCCGAGCCGCATATCGGGTTTGCGGCGGAGATTATCAAGGCGGATTGTTTAGCCAGATGGCACACGTTGCTGGGCGACGAGGTATTCTTTAATACCGGTACCGATGAGCACGGGCAGAAGATCTATGAGAAGGCCAAAGAGGCTGGCATTGATCCGCAAACTTATTGCGATGAATATGCGGCAAAATTCCGCAGCTTGAAAGAGCTGTTGAATTTAAGCGTGACTAATTTTATCAGGACGACCGATGAAAAACATATCAAAGCGGCGCAGGCTTTTTGGAAGCTCTGCGAGGCTAACGGTGATATTTATAAAAAGGATTACAAGATTAAATATTGCGTGGGCTGCGAGCTGGAAAAAACCGATTCGGAATTGGTAAACGGCTGCTGCCCGTTACATCCGAACAAAGCTTTGGAAGAAATAAACGAAGAAAATTATTTCTTTAAATTTTCAAAATATCAACAACCGCTTTTGGATTTGTATAAAAATAATCCTGATTTTGTGAAGCCGGAAGAACGCGCTAATGAGATCAAGTCTTTTGTGGAAAGGGGATTGCAGGATTTTTCTATCTCCCGCCTGGCCACGAAAATGCCTTGGGGGATTCCGGTGCCGGGCGATGAGACGCAAGTGATGTACGTCTGGTTTGATGCGTTGGTTAATTATATAAGTTGTCTCGGATGGCCGGATACAAACCACCCCCAGACCCCTCCTTCGGAAGGAGGGGGGCTGACACACCCCGCCTCGCCGGGCTCGGCACCCCTCTCGAGAGGGGACTTTGACACACCCCGCCCTTCCACCCAAGGCGGACAAGTCGGCACCCCTCTTGATAGAGGGGACTTATTTAGTGAGTATTGGCCAGGATTACAGGTTTGCGGCAAGGATAATTTAAGGCAGCAGACCGCAATGTGGCAGGCAATGTTAATGTCGGCGGGATTGCCTAATTCCAAACAGGTTTTGGTTTTTGGTTTTATTACCGTGAACGGACAAAAAATGTCTAAGTCGTTGGGGAATGTTGTTAATCCAGCAGAGATGGTGGTGAAATACGGACTTGATGCGACAAGATATTATCTTTTGAAAGAGATCAAACCTTTCGCTGATAGTGATTTTTCCTGGGAAAAGATGAATTTACTTTATACGGCCGACTTGGCCAACGGCATTGGAAATTTAGCCGCGCGTGTTTCAACTCTGCTCGAAAAAAATCAGATCGAAACTGTTTTGCTTACACCAACCATAACACACCCCGTCCGCCCAGGGGGCGTCCACCCCTCTCAAGAGGGGACTTTTGCCGCATTCGCGGAGAAGATGGAACAATATGCCTTTGACGAAGCTTTGGGAGTATTATGGAAAAAAATTGCCGAGTGCGACGTAACCCTCACCGAAAAAAAGCCTTGGAAAATGGAAGACAAGGCGGAAATTAAAAAAGTCCTCGAGCCGATCGCCCAGGAAATATTGAATATTGCTTATTTACTGGCGCCTTTTATGCCGGAAACTTCGGAAAAAATTATCAAGCAATATTCGGAAACGCAAATTAAAAAAAGCGATTCGTTATTCCCCAGAATCTAAGCGCCCCCTCCCGCCACCCCCGGCCATTCCTCAGACAGGAGGGGAGGCTGATCATAATTGTTATTAGCCGGGATTATTGATATAATTATAAGCAGTTAAAATAAATAATTTATTCATCTAAGTGATAAAAAAATATGAAAAAACTTTTTTTAGACGGTTTACTGGTCGCTGTTTTGGCGGTTTTTTCATTGGCGATTTGCGGCAACCGCGCTTTAGCGCAAGATAATTATGAAATAGCTTCGGCAACCACCACTCCGGCGGCTATTAATTTATACAACACGGACAATCCGGCCGTGGTGGGATGGAACGCGACAGGTACGGACAACCAAGGATTCAAGGTTGTCTGGTCAAAAAATGCCAACCCGACTTATCCCATCCGCTATGGCGATCACGTTGATAATATTCCCAGCGCCAGCGCGCATACTGATACTTTAACCGCCTTTTTGGGCAATGGAACTTATTTTGTGCGGGTTTGCAATCTGGTCAGCAATACTTGCGGAGTTTATTCCAATCAGATCACGGTTCAATTCGGCGTGCCCGCAATCCCGGCCACTTCCACGACTCCGGTCGCCACTTCCACGCCGGTGGCGTGCAATATGATCTATGCTCCGGTTTGCGGCGCGGACGGACAGACTTATACTAACAGTTGTTTTGCCGATGCGCATAAGGTGACGGTTAAATCTAACGGCGCTTGCCCGGCCGTGGCGACGACGACGCCGGTTATTGCCACCACCACCCCGGTTTTATCGCCGGTTTCGGACATCGACAAGATCAATCAAAGCGCCGAGGATCTTTATCAAAATAAGATCGGCAATATTTTGGGCCGGCTCGATACGGCGGTCGATCAGGCCAAGGAACAACAGGCGCAAAATAATTATTTGACCAAGCTGGAGCAGGGATTGGCCCAGCCGATCTCCGCGGCGAGCGCCAACTCGGTCACCGCTTTTATCGCTTACGGGGTTGATGCTAATACGCAACTTCTTGGCTCGGGACAGCGCGCGGCAGCGGTTTATTCTTTCAAGCAAGCTTATGGCAAATTGCCGACCGCTCAAGCTGATTTTGCCGATCTCATCAAGATCGCCAATGGCCGCTGGCCGTCAGTGACTTCCGCAACTGCCGAAGCGCTGGCCAAGGCGCAATTCAAGAAAATTTATCTGCGCGATGCCGATCTGAATAATCCGCATGACGCGGCCGCGATCGTGATAATCGCTTACGGTTTGCAGCAGCAGGCGAAAAACAGGAATCTAAAATCAGAAGCGGCGGCCCTGCATACTTTTAAAGCGATCTTCAATCGCTTGCCCTCGGGCACGGTTGATTGGAATACTTTGGGAGCCATAACTTATTCAGGATCAACGAGATAATTTTTAATTTTAATATAGCATGTCTAATTTTGACATTATTTTGATCGCGATGCTGGCCATCTGCGCTTTGCGCGGCTTGACCACCGGTCTGATCAAAGCCGTGGGCGCGTTCCTGGGGATTATCGGCGGCGCTTTTTTTGCCAGCCATTTTTATCTGGTTTTATTCGCGGCGACGCAAAAATGGTATGGCGGCTACGACAACATCGGCAAAGTCGTTTCTTTTATTATTATCTTCGTGGTCCTGGCCTGGGCGATCCATATTCTGTTCATTGTTTTGGATAAGACTTATAATCTGCTCTCGATCATTCCGTTCATGAAATCGATCAATCGCCTGGCGGGCGGAATTCTCGGGCTATTGGTCGGGGCGATCATCCTCGGCTTATTGATCTATGTCGTGGCGAAATACGCGCCGGCCGGAACCATGGTCGGCAACTGGCTCTTGACTTCGAAGGTGGCCCCCTGGCTCTTGGGAATAGCAAAAATTTTAATGCCGTTGCTTTCGGGAAGTTTGAAAAGTATTGAGTCGATAATTTAATTGGAAACCCACCCCGCCTCGCTCACGCTCGGCACCCCTCCCGGGGAGGGGAATAAAATGGAAACCCACCCCCAACTTCGCTCCGCCGAACGGAGCTACGATGGACAAGCCGGGGAAGGGGATAAAAATGTGAAAATTATTAAAATTAATCGCCATAAAGTTTCCGCGCAAGAAATCGGCCTAATCGTCGATTTTTTGAAAAAGGGAAAAACGATCGTTTACCCGACCGACACGATCTACGGTCTGGGTTGTTCGGCGACCGATAAAAAGGCAATTGACAAAATTCGCCGGATGAAAAAAAGGGACAAGAATAAACCGTTTTTGATTTTGATTGCCGATTTTAAAATGGTACATAAATATTTTAAAGTGGATAAAAAACAGGCAAGTTATTTGCGGAAAATTTGGCCGGGAAAAGTATCGGTAATTTTAAATAAAAAATCAGCGTTGCCCGGCTATGTTTCCGCGGGTTTGGCCAGCGCGGCGGTGCGTTTGCCAAAGAGCGAATTTCTTACTAAAATGATTAAAGAACTAAAGCAACCGATCGTTTCCACCAGTTTGAATAAAAGCGGTCAGCTGCATCTTGTCCGAGTCGCGGATTTAACCAATTATTTTACCGTGACCAAACCGGATTTGATCGTCGATGCCGGCACGATCAATGGCAAACCTTCGAAATTGATCGACTTAAGGGATGCGGCTAAAATAAAAGTTTTGAGAAAATAATCAATTAGTAAATTACGGGCGCTGATAAGTTTTTCATCAGTCCCTGACCGGATTAATGTTCAATTTTTTAAAATTTTTCCAAAAAAAGCAAAGAGAAGGGGAACTGGCCGCCAGGCATCATTTTGTCCGCCAGGCGATACTGGTTGTTTTGGTTATAATTTTATTATTTGTTTCTTTCGCCGCCGGAATGTACGCCACCGGCAAGAATAAACTGATCGCCGTTTTGGCCAGCAAAGAAACCGTTTATCTGGGCAAGATCACCGGCAAATATCAGCAAGATACGGGCGGGCGCTTGTCGCAGGATATTGATTTTAATTTGTATTGGGAAGTTTGGGATGCCTTAAAAGCCAGATATGTCGATAAGGACAAGCTCAATGAAAAGGAAATGTTTTACGGTTCCTTGCGCGGCTTGGCCGCGTCATTGGGCGATCCTTATACCGTGTTTTTCGACCCTAAGGATTCGCAAACTTTTGCCAATGATCTGTCCGGAACTTTCGAAGGCATCGGCGCCGAAGTCGGCTTGCGCAATGACGCGATCACCATTATCGCGCCGCTCTCGGGAATGCCGGCGGAAAAAGCCGGCATCAAGGCCGGCGATACGATCATTGCCATTAATGGTTCTTCAACTTTGAATATGACGATCGATCGGGCGGTGGAAAGGATCCGCGGCCCCAAGGGAACAAGGGTGACGCTGACGATTTTCCGCCAGGGATTCAAGGAAACCAAGGATATTTCGATCATCCGCGACGTCATTTATGTCAAAAGCGTGAAGACCGAATTCAGATCGGATAAAATTTTTGTCATCACTGTTTCCAATTTCAATGAAGACACCGCCGGTCTTTTTGAGAACGCCGTGCAAGAAGCGGTTAAGGACAAGCCGAAAGGCTTGGTTGTTGATTTGCGCAATAATCCCGGCGGCTTTTTGGATTCGGCGATCAGCCTGGCCTCCGAGTGGGTGCCTTCGGGCAAGCTGGTGGTGAGCGAAAAATCGACCGATCCGGCCGAGAATGGCCAATATGATTCTTCGGGCATCCAGCATTTGCGCGATTATCCCACGGTCGTTCTGGTCAACGGCGGATCGGCTTCGGCCTCGGAAATATTAGCCGGCGCGCTTAAGGATTACGGTTTGGCTAAAGTTGTGGGCGAAAAAACTTACGGCAAAGGTTCGGTGCAGGCCCTGGAATCCTTGAGCGATGGTTCGATGATCAAGATCACCGTGGCCAAATGGTACACGCCCAACGGCTATTCGATCGATGAGCAGGGGATTACGCCTGATATCACGGCCACCACTTCCGAAGCGGCCTTTAACGCCGGTAAAGACCCGCAATTAGACACAGCGGTTAATATTTTACTGGGTAAAAGCACTTCCACGCCGGGTACGGCAACCAAAAAATAAATTAGTTGATTAGTTAATTGGTTAATTAGTTTTTATGGGGAGGGGCTTAGAAAAATTAAAGATATACAGACTGTCGGTTCGCTTAGAAATTTTTGTTCACCGCGTAGTTAATGAAAAATTTCCCGAGGAAGAAAAATATCGCAGCTCTGACCAATTAAAAAGATCGTCATCTTCTTCGTCTGACAATATCGCTGAAAGCTACGGCAAATTTTCTTTTGGCGCTAAAATAAATCATTTATACATTGCGAGGGGAGAAATGGCGGAAACGAAAAGCGGAATTGAAAGAGCGTATTTAAAAGGTTTCATTTCCGAAGAATTGGCAGAATTCACGGTCAATAAATATACGGAACTAATTAAGCAAACCAATTGCTATATCAATTTTTTAAAACATAAAAAAATTAAATAGTTGAACTGGTTTATTCTAAAACTAATTAACCAATTAACTAATTAACTAACATGGTTGAGAAGATCAAAAAAGATAAAACCAAATATGTGTTTGTCGTCGGCGGCGTGATGTCCGGCGTAGGCAAGGGGATTACCACTTCGTCGATCGCCATGATTTTGCAGTCCAAGGGCTATAAGGTGAGCGCCTGCAAGATCGATCCCTATATCAACGTCGATGCCGGCACGATGAATCCGGTGGAACACGGCGAAGTTTTTGTGACCGATGACGGCGATGAAACCGACCAGGATGTCGGTAATTATGAAAGATTTTTGAATAAAAATATCTACCGCGAGAATTATATGACCACCGGCCGGGTTTATCTTTCCGTCATCCAAAAAGAGCGGAATTTGGAATACGGCGGCAAGTGCGTGGAAGTTGTGCCGCATATTCCGCTGGAGGTGATCGGCCGCATCCATACGGCCGCGGAAAAAGCCGGCGCGGAAATCATGGTAGTGGAGATCGGCGGCACGGTCGGCGAATATCAAAACTTGCTGTTCTTGGAAGCGGCCAGAATGATGAAACTTTATAATCCGGAAAGCGTCCAATTCGTGATGGTTTCTTTCTTGCCCATTCCCAGCAAACTTGGCGAGATGAAAACCAAGCCGACGCAATACGCGATCCATTCTTTGAACGCGGCCGGTATTCAGCCGAACTTTATCGTCGCCCGCGCCGAAGTGCCGGTCGACGAACCCAGACGCGCCAAGATCGCCATCAATTGCGGTATTGCTCCGGAAGACGTCATTTCCGCTCCTGATATTGATTCAATTTATGATGTGCCGCTGAATTTCGAGAAAGATCATTTGGGCGACCGGATCCTCGACAAATTCGGCTTAAAGAAAAAGAAAGATGATATGAAAGAATGGACGGCGATGGTGGCCAAAAGACGGAAAGCCAAAAAAACAGTGGAGATAGGCATTGTGGGCAAATATTTTGTCAGCGGCCATTTTTGTTTTACTGATTCCTATGTTTCAGTCATTGAAGCTATAAAACACGCCGCAACTTTTAATAATTGCAAGGCTAATTTGCATTGGCTCGGTTCGGATGAAGTGGAAAAAAACGGCGCGTCGTTCTTGAAAAAATACGACGGCATCATTGTTCCGCAGGGCTGGGGCTCGCGCGGCGCCGAAGGTAAGATCGCCACGATCGAATATTGCCGCAAGAATAAAAAGCCGTATTTCGGCTTATGCTATGGCATGCAAATGGCGGTGATCGAATTCGCCCGCCATGTTTTGGGATTCAAGGATGCCAACTCGGCCGAAGTCAATCCGGCTACCAAGCATCCCGTCATCCATATTATGCCGGGACAGGCGGAATTGCTCGCCCAAAAACAATACGGCGGCACGATCCGTCTGGGCGGCTGGCCATGCAAAATAGTTAAAGGCACGCATTTATATCGAGCTTATCAAGTTGATAAAAATAAAGACGATATTGTGATCGAACGCCATCGTCATCGCTATGAATATAATAACGAATACCGCGAATTAATGGAGAAAAAAGGTTTAACCGTGGCCGGTACTTCGCCGGATGGACAAATTGTCGAGGCAGTGGAAATTACTGATCACCCTTTCTTTATCGGCACGCAATTTCATCCGGAATATATTTCCCGTCCGCTCGCGCCGCACCCGCTGTTCGTCGAATTCATCAAAGTCTGCTTGACATTGAAGAAGAAAAAGAGTAAAAAAGATAAATAATGTTCATTTCAAAATCAATCGGAGGAACAATGAAATCAGTTAAAGATGCCAAGAAAAGAGTAAAGCACGATGACGCCAGTTTGGTTAAATTTATTCATCGGATGGTAATGGCCTGCTCGATGGAAAGATATTTGGGTTTTAATCTGCCGCCCGGCAAGCACACGACTCTCCATTATAGCGCGGAAAATTCGTATGTTTTTAGGAAAAATTTTCTTAAGGAAGTGCAAGAAAACGAGGGGGAAGGCCGGAGAATTAAGCGGGCGCTCGCCGAAGAATATCGGCTGCGGGGCTTGCCTGCCAGACTGAGGAGGCAATTATGTCAGATCAATTATCACTCTTTAACCCTTAAAATGCAGCAACCCGTTGCAGTTTAGCAAGGAGATTGTTATGGCCAGAGATGTGGATTACAAGGGAACGGATGGTTGCGGCGAAGCCAGATTTTGCGACACCATGGTTTGCCGGGGAACTGATTGCCACGATTACTTCGAAACAAAACAGCATAAAAAATGGCGTGAAGTTCAGAAGCGGAAGGAAACGCGAGAAGATAAGAAGCGCGGAGTATTTGTCAGCGGCCGCGACTGACGGATAATCCGCCTAATCGGACTGGAGAAAGGAGGCCCTAGTGAAAGAGAGAATAAATCCTCACGAAATAAATCCGGACGAATCCGACGATTATGATGACAAAAAAAATTCGGCGGACGAACCCGGAAGTGCCGAATTAAGCGGGCTCGAACCAGAGGAAGAGCCCGATGACGTCGATGCTCCTAAAAAAATTACCAGTGCCTTTGATGTTATTAAACAAATATTGCCTGACGGCGACGACGAAATTGACGAACTTGATTTTGATAGATAAAAAAACTGCCCACCTCAAGTGAGCAGTTTTTCATTTTTCAGCGATTATTTCTTTTTGGCAGCTTGCGGAATCACGTTGACGACTTTCACTCTGGCCGTGCGGTTATTATATTTCTTCATGGTTTTTTCGGTATATTTCACCAAACCGTTGCTGGTCGCGAATAAAGTGTGGTCAACGCCCATCTTGACGTTCTTGCCCGCGAAATATTGCGTGCCGCGCTGGCGGATGATGATGTTGCCGGCTTTGGCGTATTGTCCGTCGCTTAATTTTACGCCCAGGCGCTGGGAAGCTGAATCGCGGCCCAATCTGGTTACGCCGGCTGCTTTTTTATGAGCCATATTTAATCACATAACACATATCACATAACACGTAACATGCAATTATTTAAAATTAATTATATTTAAAAAATTAATGTCGCCCAAGGGGTGATCAGCCTCTGGCTGAAATAATTAAAAAAGAATCACTTATTAATGATTCGTTGATGTGTTTTCAGTATAACAAGAGGGGAGTGGGCTGTCAAGACAATTTGACTTGATTTTAAAATCATATCATAATAACGTATTGAGTATTTGAATTATCTATGCTATACTTAGATTATGATTAATCAAAAAATTAAAATATTTCTGGTAATATTATGCATTTTGGGCTTGAGCCTGAATACTTCGGCAGTGGTGCGCAGCATGACTGATGATCAGACGACCAAGGAGATTCAGCAGCTAAACCTGCGGATCAAGGATAATCAGAATAAAATGCAGGATATCGAGCGCGAGAAGGCGCAATATGCCGCCAATATCGCGGCCGCTCAGGCGCAAGCCAATACTTTGCAGGGGCAGATGGCGATTTTGGATAATCGCATTGCGGCGGCGGAGCTGGATATTGAGAGCACGCAAAATCAAATCGACCAGACCAAT
Source organism: Patescibacteria group bacterium (assembly GCA_028707065.1). Taxonomy (NCBI): domain Bacteria; species Patescibacteria group bacterium. Next base: position 21,797 of record JAQTUZ010000003.1, read on the forward strand.
TTGCGGATGAAGCAGATCAATCTCGATATCAATAACAAACAAGCCTCGATCGAAAAGGAAAAAAATGATATTGCCATTACGATTAAATTAATTTATAAAGAGAAAGATGTCAGCGTCCTGGAAGCTCTATTGCTGAACAATTCGCTCGCGGATTTTCTTGATCGGATAAAATACTTGGAAGACGTGAATGAAGGAATGTCGGAAAGCTTGGATAATTTAAAAAATGACGAAGCGGACCTGGAAAAGGGCAAGGCCGAATTAACGCAAAAAAATACCGAATTGCAGACTTTAGCGGTTAGCCTCGAGCAAAATAAGCAAGCGTTGGAAAGCGACAAGCAGGATAAAGCCGGTGTCTTGGCGGAAACGCAAAATTCTCAGGCCAAATATCAAAGTTTGGTGCGGCAATTGAAAGAACAGCAGGACCAGGCAAATACGGAAATCACTAATTTGGAAAAAACTGTCCGGGAAAAGCTTGCCAGCTTAAGCCAAAATAAATTAGAGCTTAGCCCTAGCGGTTTGATTTGGCCTGTCCCCAAAAATTATATCACCACTTATTTTCACGATCCGGAGTATCCTTTCCGCTATTTGTTCGAGCATCCGGGCGTGGATGTCCGCGCCGCGCAGGGAACGGAAGTGGTGGCGGCCGATTCGGGCTATGTGGCTCATGCCAAGATGAACGGCACGGCTTATGCCTATGTTATGATCATTCACGGCAACGGCCTTTCCACGGTCTATGGCCATGTGGCCAAAATGTTCGTCAAGGAAGATGATTATGTGTCGCAGGGCGAGACGATCGGCTTGAGCGGCGGCACGCCGGGTACGCTTGGTTCCGGCCCGTTCACGACCGGCCCGCATCTTCATTTTGAAGTCCGCCAGGACGGCGTACCGGTCAATCCGCTCGAATATCTGCCGTAATCAGAAATACGAAATAAAAAAACGGTTTACTGATTAAACCGTTTTTTCGTTTTGTCTAAAAAAGATGATGATACCAGTAGGGATCCTTAACGATTAATTTTAAAGGCGACAGCTGAATATCTATGGTGCAACAAGAGGAAATAAGAAAAATAATAATCAGAATAATGCCAATACCCAGACAAAGTTCTCCCCGAATATCCTTTTTCCCGGTATAATGGTTTGGCATCACTGAAAAAAAACCAAACACAAACAAAGGAAATCCGATTATCGCCGTGATAAAAGCTAGCGTATTCATGCCGCCTCCTTTATTAAGGTCTGCTATAAGCTAATATCATACTTCAAAGAACTGACATAATTTAAGCATTTTATTCAAAAAAAATCAATCTCGCTTGAACCTCGAGAGGGGATTAAGCGTATAAAACAAAGGATGCGTTCGTCGCGCATCCTTTTTCATGTTTAAGCATCCGAATGGCTTATTTTTTTTGTGCCTCGCCTGACTCTGCAGCGGAAAATCTTTACGAGCTCGATTACCAAATGAGACAGATACTGATTGAAGTTATCTGACCACCCATCAAAGATCGCCAGCAGCAATGTCATTGATACGAAGAGACAAGCAAGAATAATAAATCCGACACAGCGAAACAGATTCTTGATATAGGCGATCATCGCCCTTTTTATTCGCGCAAAATTCATGGGAAACCCCCAGGGATATGTTAAATGTGCATATTTTGTAGTGTATTATCTTAGCAGATAAAAAACAGGAAGTCAAAGCCAGAATTTTTTTATTTTTTCAGATCTTTCCCGCCGTGCGACTGGCGGAGAATTAAAATTCTAGATAGCTTTTTTCGTCAGCCGGAAATTCAAAGTGTTTGAATATGCTTGTTATTTTAATATTATCTGAAAAAATATTGGCGGACAATGATTTTCTCAAGTCATTTATTGAGAAATCATTTTTGGTTATTTCTTTGAGTCTTTTTACAATAATCTGCGCGGCCCTTTCCGTGATAGGGGAATTAAAATTCTTCTTCCTGCGCTGGTAACTGAAAAAAAGATATTGGTCGCATTTAATATTATTTTTTAAACAAAAATTAAATATTGTTTTCAGAAGTTTTTTATTTAATATTATAATTTTACCGCCAATATTTATCCAGTCATTTTTTACGTTACCAAGTTTAATTTTTATAAGTTCCTTGGTTTTTAAGCCAGTTTCATATAGCATCATTATCAATAAATTATCTCTTTCGGCTGTTACTTTGTCGTTTTTCAAAATAATGCTCGATAAATTGTCTATATTTTCCACTCGTTTAAAATTTTTCTTCCCTGCCCTTTCGATTGGTATATTTTTTATTTCTATTGTTACGCCCTTGGTCTCCTTTAAAAAATCGCAATATTTTAAAATAGCATAGATATATGAATTCTTACTTTGCTTTGATTTTCCAGTAGTATATTCGGTAATAAAATTCAAAAAGTTTTTTTCGGGAAAATTAAAATAATTAATTTTTTCTCTTGCCAGGTAAGCCAAAAATTTATTTATTGAAATAAAATAATTCGATATAGTATTATGTTTATATCCCTTAGCCTTGAGCCAAGCAATAAATCCATCTAGTATTATTTTCATAAATTAAATTCTAATAAATAATCGTCAGACGGGACAAGCATTATTTTGCAATTTTTTAAGAAAGATAAATTCAAATAAAGTTTATATAAGTTGGTAGTGCCGACTTCTATAAATACATTCTTATCGGTCCCGAGGTCGGCTCGTCCATAATATAATGCCGGTTCTTTCTCGACTTTTATGCCATTGGTTAGAAAATATTTTTCTATGGTCGAGATAAGATCGTTATGCCAATTTCCTCCGTGTTTTTTCAAATTATCAGTATTAAGATTGTTTTTCGCCTGCCAAATAGAATTATTTAGATAAGAAATTTTTTTTAACTTCATTTTCCCTGAAACAATAAAAATGGCGATTTTTCTCAATAAGCAATATTCGCATTTTATCGGATCGTTTTGTTCGAAAGGGGATTGGGAAATATTGTTTTTAAGAAATTCAATTTCATCGGAGATCGCTTTTTCCGCTTCATTCCAATCGATCATAAAATTAATTTTTTAAAGGATGAAATTTTTTTTGAACGCTTTCGGCGTAACGATCAGAGGCATGAACGTAGCGCGTCGTGGTGTCCAATGATTCGTGGCCCAAAAGAACTTGAATGGCGGCGGGGTTAGCTCCGCATTCAGCTAAATAAGTGGCAAAGCCGTGTCTTAAAGTATGAGCGGAAACAGGAAGATTGATTCCCAAAAGCTCGCGATATCTTTTTATTCTTTCCTGAATATAGTTAGCGGAAATTTTAGCGCCCTTAATATTGTTGGCGTTCATTCCTTTGAACGGGATGAAGACAAAGGGGGATTGCTTGCCTTTTATTTTCAAGTATTCATCCAAATGCTTCCTGGCTCTAGGCGTCAAATAAACAAATCTTTCTTTTTTTCCCTTGCCTAAAATAAAAATTCTTCCTTGAGCGTCGATTTTATCCTGCCGCAGATTAACCAACTCGGAAATTCTCATTCCCGTGGCAAACAGTACTTCCATAATAGCCCTGTTTCTTAAAGCGATTCTTTTATCGGTTTCCAGCTTCATTGGTGATTCTATTAAAGTGATCAGCTCGCTTAATTCCGGTATCTGCGGTTTCTTTTTTATTGTCTTGCTCATCTTGATCGCGTCCGGCGGCAAAGGAACAGGATAATCCATCTCAATTAGATATTTAAACAAGGAGCGAAGAGAGGATAGCATCCGATTAGTAGAGTAGGCCGATAGATTTTTTTCGGTTTTTTGATCGGCCGGAGTCTTTCGATCAATGGAAATCAGATAAGCTTTATAATTCAAAATATCTCTTTTAGAAATTTTTTTAAATTCTAAATCCTCCTCTTCTAAAAAATTTTTAAAAACGGTCAAATCCCGTTCATAGTTATAAATCGTTTCGGGGGAGTAGCCATTAACTTTAAGATCAAGGAGAAAATCCTCTATTAATGGAAGTTCTATTGTTTTCATATTATTAGACTGAGTGTAAGGGATATTATACTCAGTACTTTTATATTATATAAAAGGGCTGATTCGTCGTCAAGCCCTTGGTTTTTAAAATCTATTTAATGTTTTAGTGTATTCACTATTGGATCCTGATGTTACAATACTACACTACCCGTATTTCCGGATAACCATGGGTATCGAAAATATTTATTTTTTTATTATAATTTAACAATATTATATTTTGTCTTTTTAGTTCTAATTTTAGGCTATGTTGTTAATAGCGATTCATGTATATTTTGTTAATATTAGCCATAAAATAGATACTTAGGCCCTAAAAGGCCCTATAGCGCTTGAGAACTGATTTTCAGTATTCCACCTCATCTTTTAAGATAAATTTTATAGTCAGGCGCTTAATTGGTCATCATTACTCCTAAAATATGGATAGCTGGAACGAAATTCAGTAAAAATTTGATAACCAAGAGAAAGATGCCGACAACTAAGATTAAAGCAACTAAGATGGCCAGAAAGAAAACGAATTTAAATATTCTTTCCGATGATTCATTGCTCATAAAAAAATAATGCTTGGTGATTTTGAACAACTTATCGATTTGGACCTGTTATCAGGTTTTTAAACCCGACGATCACGACCCAAATCTGCCTGCCTGCCGGCCGGCAGGCGAATTGTATCACAATCTCCAAATATATTATAGTTATTGATAATAAATTTTGTCGCCAAAGCGCAAGTCGATCATTTTTTGCTTGGCAAAATCATCTTTCAATTTTTGATCTTTTAAAATCAATAAATTGTTCAGTTGCTTACCGACATCGTCTTTGGTGTTGAAAATTATTTTTAAACCCTCAGGCGTCAGCAATTTTATCGTGTCCAGATCATCGTCGACGATAAAATGATCGATACTGATCCCCGGCATTTGTTTGGCGAATTTATCGTAAAGCGAGGCGGTAAAATTAAGGTAGCTCGGGTCAACCGCGATTCGGTTGCCGTACATTCGTTGCGTTGATTGATTGACGATCAAGGGATATTTATTGTCTTTTAGGTCCAGAGGGCTGATCTCTTGCACCGCGTAGCCGTCAGTATCGGCATAATAATATTTATCCCCTTCTCGCCAGATACAGGCCAAAGGCTTATTGACAATATCGATTGAGAGCGAATCCGGCCATTCTTTTTCAACATCGATCTTTTGAAAGTGATATTTTTTTTGCAAGGTGGCCTCGAATTTATTTTTACTGAAGAAAAGCAGATTGCTTTGCGGAAACAGCAGAAAATGATTGGCGCGCATTTGCTCGCTGATCAAGCCGCGCACATCGGCATCGGACATTTGATCGACGCCGGAGATGGAAATTTTTTTGATCCCCCAGAAATGCGAAATAAAAACGAACCAAATAATGAAAATCAAAACCAGGACGATGAAACCGATAATTAACTTGCCTTTGACGCCGGCAAATGACATTATCCTTTCCCGCCTTCTATAAAAAGGATTTTCCAGCTTTTTTTCGTGGTAGTCGATCGGCAGATGCCTTCTGGCTGGATAATTGCCGAATAGAGACATAGTTATAATTTTTCGGAACGCGATATTTTACTTTCCGATGGACAAGTTGATTGAGCCGGACGGCAGAATATTCCGTTCCGACGCGAATAAGGGCGGTAATTTTATTTGTGCTGAATAATTTTGAGGCCGCCCGGCATATATTTTTGTAAAATTTCCGGTATCTTAACGCTACCGTCCGCCTGCTGATAATTTTCAATAATGGCGATCAAGATGCGGCCAATGGCGAAGGCCGTGGCATCGTTCATGTGGACAAATTCCTTTTTGCCCGCGGCGGTTTTGTATTTGATATTCAAGCGGCGGGCCTGATAATCGGTCATATAATCGGAAGTATGGGTTTCGCGATATTTTCCCTGCCCGGGCATATAGCACTCAATATCAATTTGCCGATAATCGGGCTTGCCCATGTCGCCGGTGCAGACGGAAACGACTTGATAGGGAATTTTCAACGCGCTAACCAAATATTCCTGGACGCCGACGATAAAATCCTGTTCCTGCTGTCCCCCATCGGCCGTGGAAAAAATTTCCATTTCCAATTTATCAAACTGGTGGCGCCTTAAGATTCCCGTGGTGTCCTTGCCATAAGATCCGGCTTCGCGGCGAAAAGAAGTCGAATAGCCGATATATCTCTTGGGCAAATCTTTGGCATCAAATATTTCATCCATATGGATCGGGCCCAGGCTGTGTTCAGCGCTGCCGATCAGCAAAAGATCGTCTTCTTTAATGTAATATTTGTCTTCCAGAGGCTCGAAACGGTCCATCTTCTTCATTATTTCTGATTTGACCATATCCGGGACGATTACCGGCACAAATGGCTTAACTGAAGGATTGCCGGTTTTCTTGGCTATCTCCCCGATCGTTTTTTCATTAGTAAGCGTATCCATCACAAAATTGATCAAAGCAAATTGCAACAAAGCCGCGCCGCCAAAAAGATAATCGAAACGCGACCCGGAAATTATGGCCGCTTTTTCCGTGTCGATTATTCCTAAGGCCGTGCCTAGTTCCATATGATCCTTGGCCTTAAAATCAAAAACAACCGGCTCCCCTACTCTCCTTGAAACCACGTTGCCTGATTCGTCCGGGCCGATCGGCGTATCATCAGCGGCGACATTAGGAATTAAATATAAAGTTTTAAGATATTCATCCTCAATGATTGCTAAAGCTTCTTCTTGCGCGGCGATATCTTCTTTTAATTTCTTTCCCTCCTCGATTTTTTCCGGCGATGGCTTGCCGTCTTTCTTGCCTGCCTCGGCCAGTTCATTCCTTTTGGCCCGGTTAACATCGATTTGTCCCAAAAGCTCCCTTCTTTTGTCGTCAAGCGCCAATAAATCGTCAAGATTCACTTCCGCTCTTTTATTTTTTATCGCCTCCGCAACTTTTTCCTTGTTTTCACGGATAAATTTAATATCCAACATAACTTCAATTTAAAATTATAAATTATAAATGAAAAATATTTTCTAGATAATTTTTTTCAGATCGCCATTAATAATTATCGGAAACATACCGAGAATTTCTTCTTTATAGGAAATTTCCGGCAGAGGCTGAAGCAGGTAAATCGGTTTGTTCTGATAAAAAGCCAAGCCCATTTCCATTAAAGTATTACCACCGATATAATTCGCTATTCCTTTCTTGTCGTAATTAAGAACTATTATCGCTTCACACCAATCAATCTTGTCAAAATGTTCTCTGATACCCTGTTTTTTTATTTCCCAAATCCACTTCGCCTCATCTTTCGCCGCGTGACGGATGTTATAAAATTCCTGTGAGGAAATTATTCCGCCATCTCCGTTTGGTCTGTTGCCCGGCGGAATTTTAATTTCATGCCCCATGGCTTCCAATTCTTTTTGCACCGCCAGCATCTGATCATAAAAAGCAATGCTGCCACAAAGAGTTATCTTCATAAATAGCCTAATTTTTTAAACCAATATTTATAAGCTTCCTCAAGTTTCAACTTTTTTAATTCCGAAATCGCTACCCAATTGATATTTTTTACTTCGGATTCTTCTTTTTTGAGTTTTCCCGTCCATTCCGACACTTCATATAAGAACCAATTATGGCCGACCACTCCCCTGCTGCATTCATTCCAATCCAAAAATTCATTGAAAAGCAGGCGGCTTTTTCGTACCTTTAATCCAGTTTCCTCAAAAATTTCCCGCTTCATCCCCTGCTCCGGATTTTCGCCTTCTTCGATATGTCCGGAAGGGCAAGACCAGCCGAAAGGAAAAATAGCCCGCTCGATCAAAAGGATCTCTCCTTGATTATTTTTAATTACGGCGCCGGCGGATTGATGCATGTTTATATTGGCGTTATGTGTTATGCGATTTCGGTTTCATCAGCGGAAATAACTGGCATTCGCGGATCGGTTTATCGACCAGAAAGGCGAATAAGCGTTCGCCAAAACCAAACCCGCAGGTAGGCGGCATGCCATGTTCGAGCATCTCCACGAATTCCCAATCCGGCATCATCGCTTCCTTGTCGCCGCGGTCGATCAATTTTTGCTGTTCCTCAAAGCGCTGGCGCTGTTCCAGCGGATCATTCAATTCCGAATAGCCATTGCCAATTTCCGAACCGGCGATAATGACCTGAAAACGCTCGGTCAGCTCGGGATTACCGGGCAGTGATTTAGCCAGCGGCGAAACAAGCTTGGGATGATTGACCGCAAAAGCCGGGCCAACGATCTTTTTCCGGCAGAATTTCCAAAGCGTGTCAATCAGGCGTTCCTTGCTATCGCCTTCATATTTAACATTCAACTCGGCTAATTTGTTTTTAATCTTTTCCACGTCCGCGTCCAAAACATCAATTCCCGTCTCATCTTTGATCTTGGCGCAATAATCAATTCTGGGCCAATCCCCTTTTAAATCGTATTCCTGATCCTTGGTTTTAAATTCGGTGGTGTTGAAAACATCTTTGGCGATTTTTTGATAAAGCTCCTGGACAATCTTCATCCCGTCTTCATAGTTCGCATACGCCCAATAAAATTCCAGATTGGTGAATTCCTGAACGTGATCGGGAGAAGATCCTTCATTGCGGAAAACCCGGCCGATTTCGAAAGTCTTTTCAAAGCCGCCGGCCATCAATCTTTTTTGCCAGAGCTCGCCGACAGAAATTCTTAAATAAAGATCAAGATTAAAATCATCATGATGGGTGCGGAACGGATTGGCTTCGGCGCCGCCGGTAGTATTTTCCAAGCTGGGAGTTTCCACTTCCAAAAATCCTTTTTCCTGCATAAAACCGCGCACCGTGTTCCAAAATTTTGCTTTCTTGACGAAGAGATCGCGAACTTCCGGATCGGTCAGGAGATCCAAATATCTGAGGCGAAATCGTTCATCTTCGTTTTCCAAACCATGCCATTTTTCCGGCAAAGGCAGAAGAGCTTTGGCTAAAATTTTCCAGCTCGAAACCATCAAGCTTTTTTCGCCTTTGTGGGTGACAAAACAAGTGCCGGCCGCCTCGATAAAATCGCCCATATCGATCAGCTTGGTAAATTTTTTGAATTCTTCGAGGCCGATGTCTTTTTTGGAAAATGCTAATTGCATCTTGCCGGTGCCGTCAAAAAGTTCGATAAAAGTCAGATTGCCAAATTCCCTTTTGATCATTATTCTTCCCGCGAGAACAATTGTTTCTTTGGCGGCTTCCAGATCGGAAAAATCCGTCAAAGCGGCAAGGATCGAATGAGTTCGGGGTGATTTATCCGGAAAAGGATTGCTGCCGGATTTTTTTAGTTCCTCAAGTTTTTTCAAGCGGTCTTCTCTCTCGCCAGGAGTATGTTCAGCGCCATTTTGTTTTTCGTTTGACATATAAACAAAAAATCTTTCCCCTCCCGTAAGAAAGGAAATTGCTAATATTTATGTAGTTATTTTAATTCATTTTAAGTTTGTTGTCAAAATAACATGACGCGAATCTACGGATTGTTCGCGAATACTACAAATTATTTATCGAATTGTTAAAGTATAATTTGTTAATCTGTTCGCAGTATTCGCATTATATTTTGTATTTCAAATTTTGATTTTAGCTAAAAAAAGCCCTCGGAAAAAAAATAGGGCCGAGGGCAAGATGCGAGTGGAAAGAAAGGAAGGAACGGGGTGGGAAGATAGAGAGAAGGAGCGAAAAAAAATTGATTGAAAAAGGGGGAAAGGAAGAGAAAAGAGAGAAGAGAGAGAAAAAAAGTTAAAAGGGTCGGGGAAGGAGGTTGAGCGGGAGGGGGGGTAAATGGGCTTGGGAATGGGGTGATATCAATCAATTTAATTTAAAGGTGCGGGAGATTTTTTGTTTTTGGTGTTTTGCTTTTGGTGTTTTTTGCGGGGGTGATTAAGAACTGTTTTTTATTCTGGCGGTTCAGGCGCCAGCTAAAAGAAAAACAGGTGAGGTCGGCCGCTTTCGCGGCCACCTGCTTCCCCGCCCCCCGATCAAAATCGGGGGTTGGCGGTTTTCCCCGACCCATCCTTTACAGTGAAGCATCATACGCATAAAATGCGTATTATAATTGCCTCTAGGAAGGGCCAAGCAAGAATGACCGTTGTCGCGATGAAAATAACTTTCATGCTCCCCTCCTTTCAAGGAAGACTTTTACAGCACAAGGGCATAGAAGCACTATACCCGCCCCCTTTTTATCATAGTCCTAAAAATGTGTCAATATTGACAAAACAATGAATATTAATCATTCTTGGGCAACAAAAAAAGACGGAACATCGCCGTCTTTTTTGAATATTTTAAAGTATAAATTTATTTAACTAATTGGCCAATCAACTTATTCAATCCCCAATATTTTATATTTCATCTCCCCTTTTGGTGTTTCCACTATTACTTCGTCCCCTTTCTTGCGCCCCAGGAAAGCCATGCCCAGCGGCGATTCGTTGGAGATCTTGCCTTCGCCCGGAGCCGCTTCGTTAAAACTGACGATCGAGAAATTCTTTTCTTCGCCGGTTTTCACGTTTTGCGCCTTGATCTTCGAACCCATGGCCGCTTTGCCATTGCCATTGCCATGACCGTCGCTTTCCACGACAGTTAAATTTTTTAACAGATTCGAGAGCTCGATGATCCGGCCGTCATTAAAGGCTTGCGCGTCTTTGGCTTCATGATATTCGGCGTTCTCGCTTAAATCGCCCAACTCTTTGGCTTTCTCGATCCGATCAGCGATCTCTTTTCTCTTGACGTTAACCGCGAGATCCAACTCTTCCTGCAATTTATTAAACCCTTCTTGAGAAATGATTTGATCGGGCATAGCTAAAATTATAAATTATGCCGACGCGAGGTCGGCATCCCGAGCTTACCCCGGGATAAATGATGAATGCTAAAATAATCCCGATTGATAAATTTATCAACCATCAACTAACGTTTTTTTAATTTTTTATAGTCTTAAATATAGTACAAACTAGGAACAAGCGCAAGCCCCCCTCCGCTCATGATAAATCGCGGCCGCGGCCAGCAATAAAAAGCCGATTCCCAAAGGATGATTAGTGTAAGGGCTGAAGAAGCTGACAATAGTTATCAACAAGAGGCCGGCGCTTAATCCCCAGGCGAGCCAAGTTTTAATTTTCCAGGCATCCTTAATGACTTTACCGATCAGTAATAAATAAGCGAGCAGGCCGAACAAGCCAAGCTTCAACCAGATATCCAGCCAGCCCCATTCGAAAGCATAGGTGGTGTAGGTTCCGCCCGGGCTGGCAGCCAAAATGCGCGGATCGCTGGCGCGGTAAGTGATCGTCGTACCAAAACCATCGCCCCAAACCGGATCATTGCTGATTTTTTGCCATAAAGGCGGCAACAAGGAATAGCGCGAAGCCAGAGCGGCTTCATTGGAAATTTTCCCGGCGCGATCGGCCAGGGCCCGGGTAATGTCAAAATCGATGCTTGGTTGGGGAAAAGGAAAACGGGCCACGGCAAAAATAAGCGCGAGGCTCGCGATCAAGGAAATAAAAAGAAGCGAGATCAGGGAAAAAAGTTTTTTCCAGCCATAATTTTTAGCGGTCAGCCAGGCGTAGAAAATGAAAACGGCCGCGGCGCCGACCCAAAAACTGCGGGAAAAACTGATCGCCAATGTTCCGATCATCGCCGTTCCGGCGGCGGCGGCGAAGATAATCTTGCGCCGGCTTTTCTTGATTTCTTCCCAAAAATGGTTGACGGCGAACAAACCGAGAAACAGCGAGAGCAGAACATAGATCTGCGACTGCATAAAAATTCGCACAAAGCCGTTGGGCATCACTGTTATTTCTCCGACCAGCGTGTCCCTCACCCATTGATATATCCGATCGGTTAAAAGCCAATGCCAAATGCTCGAATCGGGAAAAGCATGAGTGAAAAAGAAAAACAATAAAAAAGTTTTAAAACAAATCCAGGCCGTGCCGGCGGCCAGCAGGCGCCAAACCGGCGCAAAGGGCCGGTCGCCGGCGATCGCCGGATTGAAGAAAGTTTCATAAAAAGGAAAGATCAAAAGGAAAAACAGCCAGCCGTTGGCGTCAAAAAAAATATTTTGCCAGTCATTACCGCGGAAATATCCGATCAGGACGCCCAAGACGAGAAAAAAACCAAGGATCAGAAAATAAGAAAAATTAGCCGTCTTGAAAAAATTAGTCTGCAAGAATATCGAATGCTGTTTTTTTTGTTTGTCCAGCAAAGCGAATAAAAAATCTTTGCTCCAAACCGAAATTACCACCAGCCATAAAGCGATGCGCAAAGATATTTTTACCGTCCCAAGATCAAGATGCAGAAGATAGCCTTGCGAGCCGATGAACAATTCTAACAAAATTATCCAAACGCCGTATTTGATATTAACGAGCGACAAGATCAAGGTCAACAAAACTACCAAAGCAAAAACCCAATGATCGATATCTAAAAAAAGATGCCCGAAAAAGGACATTAATTCGACAATTGCGATTACCAAAATGATAAAATAAAACGCGGGATTGAAAATTTTTTTTAAATCTTCCATATAATATATAATCCGAATACTACAAACTGTATCCGAGTACTACGAACTCTACAAAACGAACAGGATGTTCGAAAAAAATGTTCGTAGTATTCGGACACATTATAACTAATTCGGATGAGCCGCATTCGTAGTGCGGCGGACGAATCACGTAGGTTCGGATTATATTTTTAACATTATTTCTTTTCTTTTTTCGGCAACAGCAAACCGTGTTTTTCTTTGACGATCCGCACCGCCAGATTGTATTTTTTAACTGTTGGCAAAAATGGCAAAAATTTATAGGCGACCGACGGCAGCCAGCTGGACATGGTCCCGCCGGTGCAAGCGGAAAAAAGCGGCTTGTCGATCCAAATCCCCTTGTCACCCTGTTCGCTGATGGTCAGCCATAGATCCCAGTCTTGAAATTTCTTCAGATTTTCGTCCCAGCCGGTGATCGGAAAATTTTTCGCGCGGATCATCGACATCGTGGAAATATAAGGCATCTGCCTTAATTTTTTCGCGTCAAAGTCTTGCAGTTTGAAAAGTTTATCGCCCCACTTGAAAGAACAATAAACAAAGGCGGCTTCGGGATGATTCTTCAGAGCGTTGATCATCTCCCAAAAGCAATTGCGGTCTAAAACAACATCGGCGTCGCAAAAAAATAAGTAATCCCCTTTTGAAGCCTGAAAACCGTGATTGCGGGCATTGGGCGCGCCCTTATTCGCTTGTTCGATCGATCGATAGCTGATTTCCGCCAATTTAAATTTATCCTTAAACGAATCAATGACCTCGGCGGTATTATCGGTCGAGCCGTCGTTAACCGCGATAACTTCAAAATCTTTATAACTTTGCACTAAAACGCTGTAAAGGCAGCACCTTAATTTTTCACCCTGATTATAGGCGGGAATGATGACACTGATCATAAATTGGTTGATTAGTTGATTGGTTAATTAGTTGTTGAACAGTCGGCTTCGTTCAACGAGAAATTGGTTGTAATAAAACCAATTAACTAATTAACCGATTAACTATTTTTTCTACCATTTTTTTAGCACTAAAATTTTCCACAACGCGCCTTTTGCCTTGCTCGCCCAATGACTGCCTTAATTTGGGATCGGCCGCCAGTTTGATGACCGCTTGGGCGATTTCTTCCGGTTTTTCCGGATCAATCAGCAAGCCGTTGATATCGTGGATTACCGCGTCGCGCACTCCCCCGCTGTCTCCGGCAATCACCGGCTTGCCGGCCAAGTTCGCTTCCAGATAAACCGTGCCGAAACCTTCATAATCGCCGGCGATATTCCGGGAGGGCATTATAAATATATCACATAACTCAAGCCATGCCCACCGGTCGGCGTCGGAAATCTGCCCCAAAAAAATAATTTTATTATTAATCTCCGCCGGCAAGCCCGCAGCCATTTTTTTAAAAGTATCGGCATCCGGTCCGGCGCCGGCAATCACATAAACCGTAGCAGGGGCTGATTTAAGTATCGCGCTCATCGCTTCGATCACTTTATCAAAGCCTTTGCGCCGCACCAATCGGCCCAAACCCAGCAAGACTGTTTTATTTTCCTGGCCATATTGCCGTAGCAGGTCCTGGACGCGGCGCGGGTTTCTGACAAAGCTCGGTTCGATGCCCGGATTGACCAGGCCCATTTTTTCGGCAAAACTGCCATTGAAAACTTTGACCGAATTAGCCGTATAGCTGTTGGAACAAATGATCTTGTCCGCCCCGCGCAAAATTTTTTCAGTGATTCGCCTCTTTCTTTTGGTGGCGGTAGCTAAGGAAAAATCCAGGCCATGAAGCAGTACGGTATATTTGAATTTGATGAATTTGGATAAATAATAAGCGACAATGCCCAGCGGAAGTATTTGCCCCACGATCACCCGTACTTCTCCGCCCAGATCATTGATCGCCGAGCGCAACTGGAAAAAAGCCGGTAACCAGCGCGGCCGGATCTTAGCGGATAACAACCGGCGATATTTTATCGGCTCGCGGTCTTTTACTCCCAAGGCGTCATCAGCTAAAACAAACAAACTGCCTGCCGGCCAATATTCGGCATAATTTTCGTAGAGCGTCGCTACGCCGCCCTTTTGCGGCGGAAATTCCAAAGTGACTAATAAATATTTTTTTTCGGCCAATGGTTTCATGTTGATTTTTTTTTCGTAAACGATCGCCAGACATAGGCGATCTCCTCTGTTTTAACGGTTTTGAACAACAAGATCAAGACAAGATAGAGTATCGCCGAGCCGGGCACGACGATCAAGATATTTAATTTCGTTTTAAGATAAAAGGCAAACAAAGCCATGATGATTGCCGCGGCCAAAATTTTTCCCAAAGCCACGATGATTTTTCGCTGATCGATCTTGATGATTTTTTTCGCCCAATAGAATCCCAGCAAGGTCATCAGAAAATTAGTGATCAGCACCGTCACGCTCGCCCCCACGGCTTTATAATGCGGGATTAGCAGGAAATTAAGCGCCACGCTGATGACGGTGACGATGATCATATTGAACGTATTGTTTTTTTGCCGGTCGCAGGCGTTAAGCAATGATCCGATCGGATAATTGATAAAAATAAAAATGGCGGCCAGGATGGTGATTTGCATCGGGAAGACCGCTTCGGCATAGCCGGTTTTAAATAATAAAATGATCTTGTCGGCCAGCGCGAACACGCCGGCGGAAATAGGCAGCGAAATGATGGCCAGATAAATAATGGCCTTTTCAAAAGAAACGGCCAATTGCGCCCGATTGCTGACCCAGTAGCGGCTCATGGCCGGATAAAGCGAAGCGATAAACGCGCCCGGCAAGAATTGCAGGGCGAAGATTATCCGGAAGGAAATCTGATAATAGCCGACGAATTTGTTTCCGGCAAAATGTTCCAGCAAGACCGAGTCCAGATAGGTGTAAACGCGCTGAAAGATCGCGTAAATGCCGAACGGTACGGCGATCAAAACAATTTTTTTCAGCAATTCCTTATCCCAGTAAAACCCGATCTTGACGCCGATCTTGCGCCGCAGAACCGCGTAGGAATAAATAAAATTAAAGGCGCTGGCGATGGTCAAAGAGGCAAAAATGAACGGCAAGGAAAACCCGTAATACATAAAAAATAAACCGCCGATCATCACGATTATTTGGAAAATAACCGAGGAAATGCTTTCGAAAAATAAATTATGGAAGCCGCGAATGACGCTGTAAAAAGTTACGGTAAAAGAATCAAACGCCGCCGCGATCGCCGCCAGATAAATAAGGATTTTGATCTCATCGCCATAGCCGGCGATCTGCGCCGCGACGAAAATAAAAAAAAGAGCCAGCAGCGTCAGCGGCAATTTGATCGCCATGACCGTGCCGAGCAAATTCTTAGCCTCCAGATTCTTTTTGGCCACTTCTCTGGTCAAAACCCCGACCAAACCCAGATCCATGATGATGGAAAAGATCGTGGTAAAAGAAATGGCAAAATAGTATTTGCCTAAATTTTCCGGTCCCAGGTTCCGCGCCAGTAAAGTAAAATAAGTGAACGAAATCACCTTTTGCAAGATCAAGGCAAAAGTGAAATAAGAAGTGTTGCGCGTCACGCTGCCGTCGATTTTCATCACGTCTTCCGCTTCCCGTTCGATTTCCAATTCGTCATTTTCCATGGAAAATTAATTTAGCCGATATTGTTAATATTATAGCACATCTTTATCATGGTCAACGCCGATAAGCTATTATTTTTTTGTCTTAAAATTGGCCAAAATAATTTCTCTTGCCTATTTTAATCTTTTATGTTAACATTTAATCATTATTTATAGCATCAGCAAATGCTATTTTATTTACTTAAATAATTTATTCGCGGTATTCGTAATTCCCCTCTCGGGAGGGGTGGCGCCGCCTCGGCGACGGGGTGGGTTATCGCGAAATTAGCCTTATATTTTATGAAAAAGGATATTCATCCGAAATATTATGAGAACGCCAAGGTGACTTGCGCCTGCGGCAATGTTTTCACCACCGGCTCGACTAAGCCGGAATTAAGAGTCGATTTATGCTCGGCTTGCCATCCTTTTTATACCGGAAAACAGAAGTTAGTCGATACGGCAAGGCGCGTGGAAAAATTCCAGGCCAGACTTGAAGCATCCGGTAAAATGGCCGGCAAAAGAGTGAGCAAGAAGGAAAAATTGACGGCTAAAGCCGTTAAACGCGCGGCCAAGAGAGTCGAAAAGGAATAATGCCACTAACGGCTATTCTTTTTTGCGTGCTATAATATAGTTTGTAGCATGCAGGGAAGAATAGCCGTTTTAATTTTTGTAATTTCTAATTTTTAAATTTTTAAATAATTTTTAATGTTCAATTTTTAAAAATTAAAAATTAAGCCTTATTTAAAAATTATAAAATTTAAAAATTTCCGCTATGTACGAAGACATAAAAAAACAATTTTCTGACCTGGAGGCGCGATTGATGGATCCGGCCATTGCCACTGACCCTGCCAAAATGGCTTCCCTGGGAAAAAAGCACGCCAATCTTAAAGATTTAATGGCGAATATTTTGGAATTGGAAAAAAATGAAAAAATTATTATTCAGAGCCAAGAATTGATTAATATCGAAAAAGATCCGGAGATGAAAGCCATGGCGCAAACAGAATTGGCCGAGGCGGAAATGAAAGTCGCTGTTTTAAAAAAACAGATCGACGAAGAATTGCATCCGGCCGATCCGAACGACAAAAAGGACGTGATTATCGAGATTCGCGCCGGCGCCGGCGGGGACGAGTCGGCTTTGTTCGCGGCCGAGCTTTTTCGGATGTATTCCCGGTTTGCCGAACGCCATCATTGGCAAGTCGAAATTTTTGAATCCAGCTTAACCGGCATCGGCGGTTTTAAAGAAATCGTTTTTGGCGTCAAGGGCAAGAATGCTTATGGTAATTTGAAATTTGAGGGCGGAACTCACCGGGTGCAGCGCGTGCCCGAAACGGAAAAACAAGGCCGCGTGCATACTTCCACGGCCACGGTGGCTGTCGTTCCGGAAGCGGAAGACGTTGACCTGGTCATTGACGCGAAAGACCTGCGCATTGATACTTATTGCTCTTCCGGACCGGGCGGCCAGAAGGTCAACAAGACTTCTTCGGCGATCAGGATCACCCATTTGCCGACCAATGTCGTGGTGCAATGCCAGGATGAAAAATCCCAGCACCAAAACAAAGACAAAGCGATGATGATTCTGCGTTCGCGCTTGCTGCAAAAGATGGAAGATGAAAAAAGAGCCAAGGATGACGCGGCGCGCAAAAAGCAGATCGGCACCGGCGATCGCAGCGAAAAAATTCGAACTTATAACTTTCCCCAGGACCGGATCACTGATCATCGGATCAAGCAATCCTGGAGCAATATCACGGTGACGATGGAAAACAATCTGGAAGACATAGTCCAAGCTCTCAAAGAAGCTGAAAAAAATCTCAATAAAGGCGGTGAATTAAAATAAAAAGCGGCCAAACAAGGAATTCCTCGTTGGCCGCGAAATCTGCCCGCGCTGCCTACCGGTACGGCATCCTGAAGATAAAAACAACTTATTGGGACCCTGTTTTGGGTGCGGGTCCTTCGGACAGAACAGGCTGAAGGATTAAATTTATGCATCCATCTTTTATTCCCCGCTTTTCGAATTGATCGGAAAATAATGAAGATGACACCAGCCATTAGCATGACTAATGTGAGCCAGGGAAAAATCCTTCGTTATAACCATTGGCTCAATGTATATTAGCACTCTATAAGATTTGAATTTTGCAGTCAAGCATCACTTCGTTATCCCGCCCCGATTTTAATAAAATAATAAGGTTTTAGATATAAAATTAAACACGATAAATTCATCATCCAATCTATTTTCCGGCAAAACTGGAGCGGGATTGTCTCAAGCGGTTTCCGCATAAAAAAACCGGAGTACGCTCCGATAAACAGAGGTGCTCCGGGTAGTACAGAGGGAAAGCCACAGCGCTTCCACTGCTCTGCTTTACCGCGCCTATGGGTAACGCGGTATATTGTCAAACGAGGCGGCCGATGCCCCAAAAGGATATTGACGGATCACGTTTCCGGGGAAATGACGGATTCTAATCCGCGCAAATGCACGCCGGACAGATCCATGCCCACCCTTTTTTCCTCTGAAGGAAGGGCTTCTCGGCCGCGATTGATCGAATCTTACCGTTAAACCGTGGCATCACCGGTTTGGGGTGAATCAAATCGCTGGATCACCTCCCTTCGCGTGATCGTCTGCGATCTTAAAGATCCGTTTAACGGTCTTGACGCCCTGCTTAAGGAGCTGGAACGGCATGCTTCCTCCTTGTTGCTGGTGATGATTGATTATACGCGTCCGAATTCGGTTCAAGCTAGCTCGACTAATCTTTTTAGTTCTGCGCAATAACTTTTGGTTTTATTTGCGCAGCTGGTTATCCGCCAAGCTTACCTCTTTCGGCTTTCAGCTCTTTATGATTTAAGATTATCAAATTTTAATATTTTGTCAATATTTTATGAACATTCGAGCGGCGCTGGTATTCGGCGTCAAAGAAACTGAAGTTAAAAATATCGATCAGCCGGAAATTGAAGCGGAAGAAATTTTGTCATTTGTTTTGAAGAAAAATAGAGAATTTTTGTTTACTTATCCGGAAAAAAAATTAAATTTTTGCCAAAGCGCCAGATATAAATATCTGATCAAGCGCCGAGTCCGCGGCGCGCCTTTAGCGTATCTTACCGGGCACCGGGAGTTCTATGGTTTGGATTTTAAAGTCAATAGGAATGTCTTGATCCCCCGCCCCGAAACCGAATTGATGGTCGATGAAATTCTAAAGCGATTTAAAAACGCCCGCCAGGGAATGATCAGCACCTGGCAAAAAAAATCAGCCATCAGGAATATTATCGATCTGGGCACCGGTTCCGGCTGCATCATCATTTCCTTGGCTAAAAATTGGCGCGGTAATAAAATTAAATATTGGGGTTTGGATATTTCCCGGAAGGCGCTCGCGGTCGCCCGCCGGAATGCCAGACTAAATGGCTTAAAAGGCCGTATAAATTTTTTATACAGCGATTTGCTTAATAATATTGATAAAAAAATTTTTAAAGAGCCGCTGATCATCGCGGCCAATCTCCCTTATTTGACCGCGGCTCAAGTAAAAGATTCGCCAACTATCCAAAGAGAGCCAAAAATCGCCTTGCTGGCCGGAGTCGATGGCCTTGATCATTATCGGCGGTTATTTCGGCAGATCAAGGATCGCGCCAGATTGTTAAAAAATAAAATATTTGTTTTTTGCGAGATCGATGATGCCCAAAGAAATCCCCTGGAAACGTTGGTTAAACAAAATTTTTCCAATTCCGAATTATCTCTCATCAAGGATCTGGGCGGCCATGATCGTTTGGCGATCATTGAACTGCATTAAGATTTTTGAATCATAAAACCCCGGCTGCTCACCGGGGTTTTATGATATTTAAAGGGACTGGCGGCGGCTAATTCGGGCGCATAACTTCGATCCAAGTCGTGCCGGCATTGAATTTAACTTCTTCGCCGTTAGCATAGTTGAATCTGGTTCGAGACGCGGAATCTTCCTTGACCCACCGTCCGGCTTGGCAGGCGCCATCAAGACAGATCGTGGCATCGCCCGAACCGACATTCTGCATTTTTAAGCGCAATACAGCGTCGATAACCGCGGCCGGCACGATTTGAATGATGATATTTTTGGCAATGATCAAGTTATTGTCAGCGGTCAATTCCGGCCCGTTCTCGAAATAACGGATATAATCATTATCGGTTTTATCATAGACCCATTTTGCCCGAAAACTAGGCGCGCGGTAGTTGATCGAAATTTCAGCGGTGGTGGAAGAGTTCGTTGTCGGCGCGTCCTCTTTGAATTGCCAGGATGAATAATCAGAGGGCAAAATATTTTTGTCAATCAAGAACTTGTTAAAATTATCCGAAGAAATATAAATATTGTGGGGAGCGGCGCGATTGGTCGCTCGCCAAAAATATTGGCCGCTGTAAAATTCGTTCAGATCGACCAAGCCCTTTTGCTCGATATCAACCAAAGCTTCGGGACTGCCGCCGCAATGGCCGTAAACCGCGCCAAGTTCGTCAGCCCAATCAACAAAATAGGGGCGGGCGGAACGAAGCGGGCCGATCTTCTCAACCTTCTCGTCTGTCGCAAAAACAGCCATCAGCCGGGTGTAATACCCTTCCACCTCGGCTTCGTACACTAAATTAGCCTTTTCCAGGCCGGCTTGCGGCCGGGCGTCGGGGTGATTGTCGATCATGATGGCCGCTGGCGCCAAATTGGCCACGGCGGTTTTGACGTAAACGCCGTCGATCCGGCGCCTAGCGCAATCAACGCATTTTGAAGTCCCGTCGATTTTTTGGCCAGAATTGCCGTTCTCTTTTGCCGCGCCGGTTGCCGAATTTTCCGATCCGGAATGAAAGGCGAATGCCCAAAGTAAAAAAGCGATCAGCGCCATAAACAAAACTATGGAAATAATCATGATATTTTTCCATAGTTTTGGACGGTTTTGAAGATAATTTTGGATATTGGCGAGCATTCCCCTTGTTCGTTTCTTTAAAATAATGCCAAAGTAAAGAAGATGATTATTTTTTGCCTTCCGTTTTAGCTTCGGGCTTGGTTTCGGTTTTTGCTTCGCCCTCAACCGCGGCTTCTTCGCCGGCGACGCCGGTTTCCACTGCCGCGACTTCCGCGCTTTCGGCCGGAGCGGTTTCAAACACTTCTTCCGCTTTCGGTTCGGCAACGGTCGCCACCACATCATCGGTTTCACGGAGCAACTTGATTCCTTTGGGTAATTTCAAGTCGTGAATTTTAATGACATCATCAAAAGTATTAAGCGGTGAAATGTCCACGTCAAGATGATTGACCAAGTCTGACGGCAAGCATCTGACTTCGATTTCGTTAATGCTTCTGATCAATACGCCGGATAATTCTTTGACCGCCTTGGACTCGCCGATAAAGTGCAGCGGAATTTCGGCATGGATCTCTTTGCTCATATCGACTTCATAAAAATCAACGTGGATCAAAGTATCCTTGACCGGATCGCGCTGCTCCTCTTTGATTAAAACCTTTCCCTCCGCTTTGCCCGCCACGATCAGATCGATCAGGGTCGATTCGCCGGCGGCGGCGACGAGTTTGCGCAGATCATTAACCGAGGCCTTGATCAGCTTGTTGGTTTTAAGATGCGGGCCATAAACAACCGCCGGAATAAATCCGGACTTAATCATTTCTTTAACGTTTTCTTTTTTGTCTCTTTTTTGCGCTATTAACTTCAGACCGTCCATATTTAATTTGTTTCTAGTTAACCGTTGGCGATAACCAAACAGACTAATTAGCTAATAATTTATTTTAGATTTTATAATGATATTTTCAATTATCCCGATCATGATCAGGCTGGAAATAATAGAGCTGCCGCCGTAGCTCAAAAATGGCAAAGCGATCCCCACGATCGGCATAATGCCGATATTCATACTAATATTAACGAACATTTCCAGAAAAATCAAGCCCACCCCGCACAAGATAATAAAAATGCCGAAATCATTGTTGATTTTACGGGCGACCGAGAGACAGCGATAAAAAATTATGCCAAAAAACAGGAAAATCAGCCCCACTCCCAAAAACCCCAGTTCTTCGCAAATAACCGCGAAAATAAAGTCAGTTTGGGCTTCGGGAAGAAACTTCAATTGCGATTGGGAGCCAAAACCCACCCCGCGGCCGATCAAGCCTCCTGAACCGACCGCGATCATCGCCTGCGAGGCGTTATAACCGCGATTCAGGCTATCGGAATGCGGATTGATAAAAGTTAAAATTCGCTGTTTTTGATAATCCTTAAAAGAAAAAAACCAAAGACTGGCGCCTCCCAATAAGATGATAATCAGCAAAATAATAAAAAATTTTTTATTGAATCCGGCGATCGCCAGCATCATCAGCCAGATTAAAAATAAAATCATCGTCGAACCGAAATCCGGCTGGATAAAGGTTAAAAACGCCAAAGGCAAAAGCAATAAACCGGAGATGATCAGCTGTTTCGTTGATCTGATCTTGATCGCCCGCGAAGAAAAAAAATACGCCAGCAGAATAATTAAAATTATTTTAACAAATTCTACCGGCTGCAGGCTCAATCCCATGATATCAAACCAGCCCTTGGTGCCGTTGATCGTTTTACCAAACAATAAAACAGCGCCCAAAAAGGCGACAGCCAGAACATATAAATACTTGATGGATAATTTTAAATAATTAAAATCCAAAAAGGAGAAACCGAACAGGAAAAAAATGCCTAAAATGACGAACAATATTTGTTTTTTGAAGTTCAACAAGTCAGCCGTCCCCCGCCCTAAAGCGATGCTGTAAATTTCGACCAAGCCGAAGCAAACCAGCAAGACCACGGCAAAAAAAAGGACCCAGTCGAAATTTTTTAAATAGATGATCAGCTTGTTCATTGCGGTTGCCGATAGGCTCCTTGATCTAAAATATTCAAATCCGGCGTGATATTGATGCCGGTAACGTCGCTGATCGTCCCTGGCCAGGTTATTTCCGCCCGGCGTTTTTCCCGGGAAATAAAATTGCTGATCGTGTATCGATCAAGATAAACGATTCGATTGCCGCTGGTCAAAATTATCGTCAAAGGAACTTCATAAAAACTATAAGCGCTATTATTGGCCAGCTTGAAAGTTAAAGTGTTGAGGGCGATTTTTTCCGATACCGCGTTGCTTTTAGCCGGAGTAAAAAGCTGGTCTTCCACGGCAATATTAAGGTGATCCGCCTGATATTGAGGCCAATTGCTGATCACGTGATTATTGATTTTTTGCCAAACAATATCGGTTAAAGCAAACTTTAAGTCGTTGGGGCTGGCATTAAAGGATTGATTTAAAGATAAAATATATTTTTTTTCGCCGGGGAGAAGGAAGTCTTTTCCGCAGATTTTTTCGCCGGCCGATCTGGTGAAACAATAATCAAAGGCCGCCCACCACCGCGCGTTAGGGTTGGTAGCTTGAAGATAAAGATCATATTTGCCGTCAAGGGCGAGATATCCGACCGGAGATAAAATTAAATTTTTCGCCTTGAGCTGATCAAGATAAGCTTGGCCGACCATCGTTGATTGCGCTAAATTTTTAACCATTTGCTCGTCGGCATTCATTCCCACTAGGAGATAATAACCATAACCGTAAAGAGTATAGCCCCAGCTCAAAATTGAAACCGATAATAAAAAAATAATCAGGATATTTTTTAAAATCCCGCGATTTTTTGTCCACCACAAACCGGCTTCCAGGGTTTTCATCGATACGCCCGTGACGTCGGTTTCGTAGCGGTTCAAATTAACGCCGGTTTTTTTATTGGCGTCGAGTTTTTGTTTGTCAGCCATAAAATATGTTTATGTTCTTAATTTTAACACATCCATGGAAAATTATAAACGCGATGGCCGGTTTTGTCCATTTTTACGTCACAATTTTTTAACGATTTTGTAAAGGTTTTATCATCATTTTTTAGCGCCTAAAATTCTTGCTTATCGGTTCTTTTTTTGCTATAATTATAGCAGACAAAGCAATAAACCTGTGTTAATAAATCAAGTAGCTTGAGTGTTGTTTATGGGGCTAATATTAAGTGATTAATTCGACTGGATGACTAGCCAAATTAATTTTATTTAATCAACTTTTCCCCAATCAACCAATTAACCAAATATGACCAATAAAGAACTGGAAAAGAAGAAAAAAGAATCGACTTATGACGCGAGCTCCATCACGGTTTTGGAGGGCTTGGAACCGGTCAGAAAACGGCCGGGAATGTATATCGGATCGACTTCGGCGGCCGGCTTGCATCATTTGATCTGGGAAGTAGTCGACAACAGTATCGATGAAGCGATGGCGGGATTTGCCAACTATATCACCGTCTCTCTTTTGTCTGACGGCATGGTAGAAGTTATCGATAACGGGCGCGGCATTCCGGTGGGAAAACATAAAGCCACCGGCGTTTCGGCTTTGGAAACGGTGTTAACTAAATTGCACGCGGGCGGAAAATTCGGCGACAGCGGCTATAAAGTTTCCACTGGTTTGCATGGCGTCGGCGTCTCCGTGGTTAATGCCTTGAGCGAATACATGAAAGCGGAAGTTCACGTCGACGGTAAAGCCTGGGTCCAGGAATATCGCATGGGCAAGCCAAAGGCGGCGGCCAAGCCAGTCGGCAAAGCGGTCGGTACCGGTACCATCATCATTTTTAAACCGGACGCGACGATCTTTACCGAATTGGAATTTGATTGGGAAAAAGTGCTTACTCGGTTGCGCCAACAAGCTTATTTGACCAAAGGCATTACTTTTGAAGTCAACGATAAACGCGTTAAAGGACAGGAAAAAAAATATAAATTTCATTTTGAAGGCGGAGTGCTTGCTTATATCAAGGCCCTAAACCGAAATAATACCGTTAAGCATGAAAATATTTTTTACGTAGACAAGGAAATTGAAGGTTCCCGAGTGGAAATCGCTTTACAATACAATGATGAATTTAATGAATTGGTTTTACCTTTCGCCAATAATGTCCATAACCCCGAAGGCGGCACGCACGTCATCGGTTTTAAGACTGCCTTGACCAGAACGCTTAACGCTTATGCCCGCAATCACAATTTAATCAAAGAAAAAGATGAGAATCTTACCGGCGACGATGTCCGGGAAGGTTTGACCGCAATCATCAGCGTTAAATTGAAGGATCCGCAATTCGAAGGACAAACCAAAGCGAAATTGGGCAACGCCGAGATTAAGACCGCTGTGGAACAAGTTTTTGGCACGGCCTTTGCGGATTTTCTTGAAGAGCATCCTAAAGACGCTGAAGCGATCATCGGCAAATGCGTTTTGTCGGCCATGGCTCGCCTGGCCGCCCGTACGGCCCGCGCTTCCATTCTGCGTAAAGGCGCTCTGGAGGGTATGACCTTGCCGGGAAAATTAGCCGATTGCTCCAGCAACAGCCCGGAAGAATGCGAATTATATATTGTCGAGGGCGACTCGGCCGGCGGCTCGGCCAAACAAGGCCGTGATCGGCGTTTCCAGGCCATTCTCCCTTTGCGCGGCAAGATCTTGAATGTTGAACGCGCCCGCTTGGACAAAATGCTTGCTAACAATGAAATTAAAAACTTGGTCATCGCACTCGGCACAAATATTGACGAGCAATTCGACTTAACCAAATTGCGCTATCATCGCATCATTATCATGACCGATGCTGATGTCGATGGCGCTCATATCCGGACCTTGCTTTTGACTTTATTCTATCGCCATTTCGAACCGTTGGTTACCAACGGCCATCTTTATATCGCCCAGCCGCCATTGTATCAGGTTAAAAAGGGCGCGCAGATCGAATATGCTTATTCGGATGAGGAAAAAATAAATATTATTAAAAAATTGGGCGGCAAAGTCGAGGAGATCGAAGAAATCATGGAGGGTGCGGATGAAACCGAGGATTCCGCCTCTGCTTCGCCGGGCGAAGCTACGGCGGACAATGCAAAAAAAGCAGCGAATTTGCGCATCCAGAGATATAAGGGTTTGGGTGAAATGAATCCGGAACAGCTTTGGGAAACGACTATGGACCCGGCCCGGCGCATCCTCAAACAAGTCTCGCTTGATGATGCCGAAGCCGCGGACGAAATTTTCGATATGCTGATGGGCGACGACGTGGCGCCGCGCAAACATTTTATCCAGACGCACGCCAAGAAAGTGAAGAACCTCGATATTTAGAGAAAATTCCAAAATTCTAAGCTCAAAATCCAAAACAAGCACGAAATTAAAAATCCAAAATTAAAAAAATTCGAGTTTTGGTCATTTGAATTTTAAATTTATTTTGGATTTCGGATTTTGTGCTTCGGATTTAAATATAAAATATAGCGATAAATTTAAATTTATATAACCTTTATGCAATATTTGCTCTTGCCGCTGATTGCCGCGATTATCGCCCAGACGGCGAAATTTTTCATCAAGTCCAATCACGAAAAAGCGTCCTGGAAAAGCATTACCGCTTATTCCGGCATGCCTTCGGGCCATAGCGCGCTCATCGTCTCTTTGGCGACAATCGTCTTTTTGAAGGACGGCTGGCAATCCCCTCTCTTCGCCATTAGTTTGATTTTTGCCGTTATCGTCATCAGGGACGCGGTCGGAATCCGGCGTTATCTGGGCGAGCACGGACGGATGCTTAATGAATTGGTAAAAGACTTAAAAGAAGAGCCGGACCAGCCCTTAGACCAGAATTATCCGCATCTCTTGGAAAAGATCGGCCATACGCCGGCGCAAGCGGCTATCGGCGCCCTGATCGGCTTGGCGGTCAGCCTGATCGGATTCTGGTTGTAAATCTATACGAACTACGAATCTTTACGAATATACGAATCAACGAATTAATCCATGAATTTTAGAATTCGTATATTCGTAATTATTCGTAGTTCGTAGAGTATAAATAAAAAAGCGGCCATAGGCCGTTATTTTTATTGTCTGGTAATATTAGATTAACGCTTTGCCATCCAAATCATCGGGAAGCGGTAAGTTCATGATTTTTAAAATCGTCGGCGTTACATCCAGCAGGCTCCCGGCCGGAGCGACCAAGGCCAAATCGCCGCCCGGCGCTTCCATAAAGCCAAAGGATTTGCCTTCAAATTGCTTGCCGACAATAATGAACGGCACGGGATTGACCGTGTCTTTTTTATTTTTCAATTCGGTTTTCATTTCGATCGCTTCCTCGGCATTACCGTGAGTGGAGCTGATCAATAACACTCCGGAATTATCCAAAACGGTTTTAACTATGCCGTTTAAGGCGCGATCCATGACTTGGGCGGCCTCGACCGTAGCGGAAAAATTTCCCCGATGCGCCACCAGGTCAAGATTAGCCATGATCGCCAAGATAAAATCAAATTTCCGGCTCTTAATTTTTTTAAGCAATTCAGCGGCCAATAATTCAGCGGCCATGGCCGGCGTTTCGGAATAATCATCGGTAGGGCCGCTGGAAATGATCTGAAAATTTTCCTCCTTCACCTTTCGCTTATTATTGATAAAAAAAAGGCCATAGGCCATTTTTTCCGGTTCAGTGATCACTGTCCAGTCTAATCCAGCCCGATCAAGATAGCCGAAAAGACTCAAGTTGGCCTGGGATAATTTTTGTTTTCCCGTGCCCAGGGCCAGGTAGTTATCAGCGATCTTGGTTTTTTTGCGAATAATTCCCGGCCGGGAAGAGTTTAAAATAGTGGCCGGATATTTCACGATCAGTTCTCGGAAATTCGGCGTTTTGGCCCGTGAAACCGCGTTGCCGTCGCTTCCGGCGGCGATCCCCCAGCCGTCCAGAACCAACAATACCACCGGTCCTAAATTTTCATTTTTTCCGTTCATGATCGGGGAGATTATTTAAATTAATAAGCTGGTGCCGCTCATGATGGAGGGTTTTTTCTTGTTGATAATATCCAAGATGGTCGGTGAAATATCGCAAAGCGAACCCCTGGTTTTTAATTTTTTAGCTTTAAGTTTATTATTCACCAGAATAAACGGCACCGGATAGATTGAATGTTCCGTATCAACCTCTCCGGTTTTCAAATTGATCATTTCTTCGATATTGCCGTGATCGGCGGTAATGATTACCGTGCCGTGTTTTTTCAAGTAAGCATCGGAAATTTTTTTAACGCACTTATCCAATATTTCGCAGCACTTAACGGCCGCTTTTAGGTTGCCGGTATGGGCCACCATGTCCGAAGCGGCAAAATTCAACACGGTAAAATCATATTTTCTCCGCGACAAATTGAGCAAAATTTTTCTCGTCAGTTCGATCGATCTCATCTGCGGGGTTTTATCATAAGACGAAACCGAGGGCGAAGGGATCATAAAATGGTCTTCGCCATTGATCATGCCGGCATAACCGCCATTGAAAAAGTAAGTGACATGGGCGAATTTTTCCGATTCGGCGATATAAAGCTGGGAAATATCGCTTAAAATAATAGGCAAGGTGCTGCAAATATCAACACTGGGGTAAGCCGAAAGAATGTTGTCCAAATCCGGACCGAAATCGGTCATGGTCACGAACAGCAAGTTTTCCAAATTCTTCTTTCTGATAAAAGATCCTTTGTTTCTTTTGGCAAAATTCTTTTGCACGAAAACTTTGGCTAATTGGCGGGCGCGGTCAGAGCGCAAATTGAAAAAAATCACCGAGTCATTGTCGCCGATCAAGCCTTGGCGGTTAATGACATAGGGTTTGATAAATTCATCAGTTTCGTTGCGATTGTAGCTTTCAATGATCGCTTTTTCCGCGTCTGGCGCGTTCAAACCTTTGCCCAAAACCATGCAATTATAAGCAGCTTGGGTGCGGCTCCACTCTTTTTTTCTGTCCATCGCGTAAAATCTGCCTATCAAAGTGGCGATTTTAACATGATTTTTGACGTTCTTTTTTAAATTTTCCACGATGCGCAAGGCTTCGTGCTGGGGCGAATCGCGGCCATCGGTGAATAAATGCAAATAAACTTTCTTTACTTTGTTTTCTCGGGCGAGCCTGATCAGCGCCTCGAGATGGCTTAAGTCGCTATGCGGACTCATGCCATTGGAAAGCATGCCCATTAAATGCAGCTTGGATCGTTTTTTTATGGCGTTTCGGCAAGCTTCCTTAAAAGCCGAGTTCTTAAAAAAAGTGCCATCCCTGATGCTGCGATTGATTTTTACCGCGTCTTGCTCTACCACTCTTCCCGCTCCGATATTCATATGGCCGGCTTCGCTATTGCCGACTTGATGCGGCGGCAAACCCACATAATGGCCGTGCGCGTGCAGCTTGGTATACGGATAAGTCCTGCTTAGGTAATTCAAGGCTGGTGTTTTAGCCAGATAGATAGCATTGCCGCGGCTAGACTTGGCAATTCCCCATCCATCCAGGATCACTAAAATCATCGGCAAGCCGCCCCACCTTTTATCCTGAATCTTTTTTTTGCCTGATTTTTTTGATTTTTTTACCATAATTATTTTTATTATCAAGCGAAGCGAGCGAAATAATCCCGCGCCGCGCGGAGATTATTTCCGAGCGAGCGATGATAAGATTGGTTATCAAGCGAAGCGAGCGAAATAATCCCGCGCCGCGCGGAGATTATTTCCGAGCGAGCGATGATAAATACCCCGTCCGCTTGCGGCGAGGATACCTTTTAAAAAAGATGGGCGCAGGGTTTGCTCTGCGGTTGATACCATTCATTGGATAATTGCTTCAATTTCCATTAGACGATTATATTTGGCCAGCCGTTCTCCCCGCGAGAGCGAACCGGCCTTGATAAAATTCGCTCCCGCCGCCACCGCCAGATCGGCAATAAAATCATCGTTGGTTTCGCCGGAGCGGTGCGATACCATTATTTTATAATTATATTTTTGGGCCAATTTGACGCATTCCATGGTCTCGCTTAAGGTGCCGACTTGATTCGGCTTGATCAAGATGGCGTTGGCGGCTTTTTCTTTCAGCCCTTTGCGGAAGCGATTGATATTTGTGGAGAATAAATCATCGCCGATCAGCATTATCTTGTCGCCCAATTCCGCGGTTAATTTTTTCCAACCCGGCCAATCATCTTCGCCCAAACCGTCTTCGATGGAAATGAGGGGAAATTCATGCAGCCATTCCTCGTATAAACCGATTAAGTTCTCGCTGGCATAGAAAGCATTGTCCAATTTAAAAACATATTTTCCGCTTTCCTCGTTATAAAGCTCCGAAGAGCCGACATCGATGCCCAATCCGATATCAACCCCGGGCTTATATCCGGCATTGATGACGGCGGTAACGATGAATTCGATCGCCTGCACCGAGGAAACGATATCGGGAGCATAACCTCCTTCGGCGCCGACATCGGTATCAAAACCTCCCTTTTTAAGAACATTCCCCAGCTCATGAAAAATTTCCGCTCCCATTCTGACCTTTTCGCGAAAGGAAATTTTGGCGAGCGGCAAGATCATAAATTCCTGAAAATCCAAATTAGTATCCGCGTGCTTGCCGCCGTTAAAAATATTAAAAGACGGCGTGGGCAGAGAAAATTTATTTTGGAAGCCGTAGATCTCTCTCAAATACTCGAATAATTCCTGTTTTCTTGATAGCGCGCCGGTTCGGGCGGCGGCCAAGGAGACGGAAAGAATGGCATTGGCGCCCAAATTCTTTTTATTATCAGTGCCGTCAAGCTTGATCATTTTTTCATCGATTTCCGACTGCTTGATGATATCCGCTCC
Source organism: Patescibacteria group bacterium (assembly GCA_028707065.1). Lineage (NCBI taxonomy): Bacteria > Patescibacteria group bacterium. Next base: position 52,380 of record JAQTUZ010000003.1, read on the forward strand.
GACTAATTCAGGGGCGATTATCTCATTGACGTTTTTAACCGCCGTTAACACGCCCAAGCCGCCGTATCTTTTCTTGTCGCCATCGCGCAATTCGTGCGCTTCGTGAATTCCGGTCGAAGCGCCGGACGGCACGCTCGCTTTGCCGACCGTCCCGTCATCTAAAATAATCTTTGTTTCCACGGTCGGATTGCCCCGGCTATCCAGAATTTCCCGAGCTTTTATTTCTTTTATTTTAGGCATAAAGATTAAATTTACAATTTACAATTTTAAATTTTCAAATAATTTTCAAATGTTTAAATTCTTAAAAAATGCATTCAAACATTGACAAAAAAATATTTTTATGCTAATCTCTCTCTATAAGATTTTAACACATTGCTCTATATTACAAGGAGGATAAAAATGAATCAGAGAAGTACTAATGTTTCTGCGTTTGGTCTTCTTGTGAACGCGCTGACTAAAAAAAGCGACGATGGCGATACTGGGGAAATCTTCCCCCTATCTGACGCTAAAGATTTAGAATGCGGCGCTCAAATGATCCCCAGAAAAGTTACCGATGCCAGGCGTGCCGGTAAAAAGGTTATTTTTTCCACAAAAGGCGAACAACATCAATGGTATTGGTTAATGCCAGATGGTTCTAAAATTTATAACGAAGTTTAAAGAACCTTTTAACATGCAAATCCTTGATAGCCCTTGTGCTTTCGTGCAAGGGTTTTTTATTTTTAAAAATTTATAAATTAAAAAATTATTTCCCTGGCCGCGTCCCGCATCCGCGGGCAGGCAAAATTGAAAATTTAAAATTTATTCTAACCCGGGCATCCTCTCTCCGCCCAAATACGCGAGCATCGCTCCCCCGCCGGTGGAAATCCAATCGACATATCCTTCCATCTTGGTCATCTTTAAAGCCTCCAGGGTTTCACCGCCGCCAACCACGCCAAAAGTTTTGCCGCGGGATCGGGCCGCGATCAATTCTCCCAAGGCCATAGTTCCGTAGCGGTAATGTCTTTGTTCAAACGCGCCCAGCGGACCGTTCCAGACGATGGTTTTGGCTTTTTTGATCAAGGTCGAAAAAAGCATGATCGTCCGCGGTCCGATATCAAAAACAATGTCTTTGGCGCCGATATCGTCGATCAACTTCACCAGCGCGGAACCGCGGTGGTTTACCACCACGTCCAAAGGCAAAACGATCTTTTTATCGCTCAATAATTTCTGGGCGATCGCCACGCTTTCCTTATCCACTAAAGATCTGCCGACGTTCATCCCCATCGCTTTGAAGAAATTATTCGCCAAAGCCCCGCCGATCAATATTTTCGCCGCCTTATCCTGCAAATTCTTGATTAGTTTGATTTTAGTTTTGATCTTGGCTCCGCCCATCAGGATAATCAAGGGTTTGACGGGCTTTTTTATCTGGTCCAAATTAAAAATTTCTTTTTCCAAAAGCAAGCCGGCAAAGGACGGCAAGAACCGCCGGATGGCGCTGACCGAAGCGTGGGCGCGATGACAGACCGAAAAGGCTTCATTGACGTAAATATCGGCCGACCGTGATAATTCCCGGGCAAACGCCCGGTCGTTTTTTTCCTCGCCTCGGTTAAAACGCAGATTTTCCAGAAAGATTATTTTTCCGGGCTTAAGCGCTTTGATCGCCTGATCCGCTTCCTTGCCCACCGCGGCCGCGACGAATTTGACGCGATTGCCGCCCAAAATTTGATTTAATCGTTTAGCTAAAAATTTACAAGACAGTTGGGGAATTTTTTTCCCTTCCGGCTTGCCCGCCGACTTGTCCGCCGTAACCTTGGCAGAGGCGGAAGCTGTGCGAAGGCTGGGTTCGCCCAGGTGGGTCGCCAAGATCACCCGGCAGCGATAGCGCAATAAAAAACGGATGGTCGGCAAAGCGGCTAAAATTTTCGTCTCATCTTTAATCTTGGTCTTAACCCGCGGCACATTAAAATCCACTCGCAAAAAAACAGTCTTGCCTTTAATTTGTTGAATATCGTTGATAACTTTTAATTTCATAGCTGGCAATATTAATTGATTATTTCCCGCCGTGCTATTTTATTTGAGCGCTTGTAATTTTACCATTACCGAGTTTTCCACGCCGTTACGGCGATAGATCAGGTTGATTTCATCCTGGGCTGAATATTTTTCCAGGATATTATCCAGATCATGCAAAGCATCGATCTTGGTATTGTCCACCGAGATAATAATATCGCCGGCTTGCAAACCGGCCACTGCCGCCGCGCTGCCGGCTTTTATTGCCGGCGTTTTGCTATCGGAATAGATCAGCGCGCCCTGATCGTAACCCGCGGCCTTAATGGCGTAATCCCGCAAATTGACATAACTAACGCCCAGCGAGGCGCGCTGGCTTTCCTTGCCTTGCAATAATCCTTTGATCAGAGGTTGAAAATTATAAAGCGGGACCGGCCCGTTTATTTTGTCAAAATAACCGATCACCTTGCCGTCCAGGCTGAAAATAAAAGCATTGTCGAAATAATCGCCCAAGTTATTGGCAAAAATAATATCTTGCGAGCCGTTATCACTGTCGGCAACCGGTTGGTTGCTGGCTACTTTATCAACGATTGAAGTCAAATAGCTCTCCCCCAGCCAATTCAAAGCTACCAGCGATTGGCTGTTCGTCAGATCCATCTTGCTGACGAAACTTTTAACCGGTAAATTTTTGGCGTTGGCCAGATGGACAAAAATATATGAATCAATTCCGGTTTGGCTGATCTTATCGATATTGTAAATGTCTTTTGTTTTCGTAATAACAACAAAGTTTTTCAAGATTGAGCTTTCCGGAGTATTTTTGGTAAAATCCGAGGTCAAAATCCACCCGTCGCTGGTAACTACGATCCCTTCGCCGATCGCGTCACTCAGCTTATAATAATCGGCGATAGCAAAAGCTTTCCCCGCGGCTGGCGGCGAACCGGTGGCCGTGATCTGGTTTTTTTTAAAAACGCCGACCAGGCTGTTTTGACCGGAATTGATAGTGTCATTGATCTTATTTTCTTGGCCGGCAATGATTTTTTTGGCATTTTCAATGATTGAATTGGCCTGGCGCAAACTCTCCTGGGCCGCAGTATCGGTTTGATTGGTTAATGTCGTCGGGCTGACATTTTGCCCTAAATAAGGCCGCAGAATGATCAAAGCGGCCGCTCCGCCACCCCAGCCGAATATTATAGCCAAAACAATGACCCCTAATAAAAAAAGGTTACCTCGCTTTTTTTTCAATGTAGAATTGATTTCTTTCATATGATCAGAAAAAAAATTGATGGGTTATGCCCATTTTGTCGTTAAGAAGATCAAGACCAATGAAATAGATCCCGAACTTAAGTATAATTTAATACTGCGGCTGGTTAATTTATCCGCTAACGATAATTTGATAAAACCGCTCAATAGATAGAAGGCAACAGTGGCGATCAACCCCAGGGTGTTATAATTAAAAGGCAGAAAATAAATAGCCCAGGCCAACTGAACCAGTAAAAGTCCGGCGAGAAAAACATAAGCCAAGGCGTTTCTCGCCGTAATCCCGTTAGCCCAAAGAATTTGATAAATCACCAAGATAACCAGCGCTGCCGAACATAAGATCAGCAGCCAGATCGGCCAACCAAGGAAAGATTCCTGGGCATAAATGACCGCGAAGGAAAAAAAGACAGTTAGCAGATTTCCGTAAGAAGAAATATTTTCCAAGAAATCCCGTTGCCCGCCTTGATAAATATTTTTTAAATAATAGTAGCTAAGGCCGAAATTCAATAGGTATAAAAAATGAATAACGTATTGATTGACCGCGAACAGCGAGTAAAAGGCCAGAGAACTGGAAAGAAGCAACGGCAGAATTGAAAAATTCCAAAACTCTTGGCTAATTATTTTTTTTCCGGTGATCAGGCGCACGGCAATCAGCAGCAGCAGATTGGAGGCGATCAAAGCCGGATAAAACAAATTAGCCTTAAGAAAGAAGGCTTCAAAAAGAATAAAATTTACCAATGGCGTGGCAATGACAAAAAGGTAAACCATGATTTTAAAAATTCACCGGCTGATAATAATCATCAAAGTGTTTCCGGAATGCTAAATTTCTCCGCGTTGACTTCGACCCAATCGCTATCGCTCTCTTCCCATTTATAAACTTTGAGGCGAGAACTCTTTTCCGTCGGACTATAAAGATACTCCACTCCCGTATCTGACCCGCCGCGGTGGGAATAAATGGTTTTTTTATCCAAAACAATCGGTTTTTCCACAAATTCCAGCCTGGTTTTCCCTAGCGGGCTCTCGAATTCCACAAAATCAACATCAACGCCGCCTTCTTCCTCAAAATGCTCCTGGCCCTTATCGATTATCTCAAACGCATCCAGGACTTTTCCCTTGATCGCTTCCCATTTTTCGCGGGTCATATATTCACGTAGCACATAGCACGCAACACATAACAAGCGCGCAAAAGCTGCTTTTTATAAAAAAATTATCTCAATGCAATTATACCATTTTTTTAATAAAAATCAATTAAGCCGCGGCCTCATGCCAGGTAATCAACTGCAATGTTAATTTTATAAAATTATCGCAAAATAAGGTATTTTATATTTTCTGTCTCTTTCTAAATCCGGTAAATTTTATATTTATGTGTTATGTGTTACGTGCTTTATGCTATGTGCAGAAAATTCGCAGCCGCAATATTTCTGCCGATAAAATCTAAATTTTCGGGAAAGCAATAATGAGCGCTGCCAGCCGTTATTTTCCTTAAAATCCTGATCCAGAAATTTTTGGCCGGTTATTTCGGCAATGGCTAAGCCGGCTTTATTGACGAGGTAAGAATTTTTATGCGGGCTGACCGTCAAGGTCGTAGCGTAATAAGGAATATTTTGCCGGCTGGCAAGTTGCGCCGCCTCCCGCAAGCGATGGGCAAAACACAATTCGCATCTCGATCCGCCTTCGGGTTGATCTTCACGGCCTTTGATCGCCGCCAGCCAATCTTGATGATCGTAATTTCCGATCCGTAATTTTATCCCGAAATTCCTGGCCAATTTTTTAACTTCGGCCAGGCGTTTTCGATATTCTCTTTCCGGGTGGATGTTGGGATTAAAAAAATATAATTCCAATTTAAAGCCTGACGACAAGATTTCCGCCACCGCCGAGGCGCAAGGCGCGCAACAGACGTGCAAAAGAAGTTTTTGCCGCGGCGAATGATGGATCATATAGGCGATGGGAATGGCGAGCGAAGCTCCGACCACGCCGGCCAAAAAATCCAGATAAGAAGGGATTCTGCCGGGTATATAAGCTTGCACGAATTCACCAAGAACATTGATCAAGGCAACGAAAACAAAAGAAAAAAAGGCGACCTGGCGGAAAGTAAATTTATCCCAGGCAATGACCGCCGCCATAACCAAATAAGCCATCACCCCGAAAAAGACCAAGTGAGCCGCTTTGTCATAAAAAGTGACGCGGGAAAAATCGGTCGGCAGATAGATCAGCGGATACCAAAGCAATGACAAAACAGCGGCCAGCCAACAAAGCAAAACAAAAATCAATAAATATTTTTTCATCGATAAAGTCAATTATTTTTTTTAAATTTCGACTTTTCCACCCAAGCAAAGCCCATGATCAGACAAACCATGATCGCGAACAGGACTCCGACCGCCAATAATTTACCCAGGCTTTGCAAAAAAAGCGCGCCCAAACCGAATAACAGGGAAAAACAATAAAAGATCAAAACCGTTTGGCGCTGTCCGATTCCCAAATCAAGCAGCCGATAATGCAGATGCGCCCGATCAGCCGTCTTGAAAGGATTTTTGCCGGTAGCGAGGCGGCGGATGATCGTCCAGACAAAATCCAAAAGCGGCAAACCTAAAACCAAAAGGGCGATAGCGATTTTTCCTCCGGAAATAATGGCTAATACTCCCAAAATATAGCCAATGAGCAGAGAGCCTCCTTCGCCTAAAAAAATCCTGGCCGGATACCAGTTAAAAACCAGAAAACCAAGACAGGCGGCGGCAAAGACAAGCGCCGCAAAAGCGATATCCGGCTGAAAATATTTAGTCGTGATGGTAAAAAGAAAAATGATCAAACCGCCGATGCCGCCAAGTCCGGTCACTAAACCATCCACGCCGTCCAAAAGTTTGGTGGCGTACATCATCGCCAATAACCAAATAACCGTGAACAAGACGGAAGCGATCCCGCTGAAATATAAAAAACCGCCCAGCGGATTAGTGATTTTACCGATACCGATCTGGCCGAGAAGAACGCAGGCGATCGCCAAGATCGGCCAAATAATTTGCTTGCTCGGTTTTAAATTATATTTATCATCAAGAAATCCGCCGATCATCAAGCAACAAGCGCCGCCAAAAAACCACCACCAATGCCGATAGGTCAGGATGCCCAAGACCAGCCGATCGTGAAATAAAAATAAGATTAAAAAAAATGCCGCAAAGACCGCCAGACCGCCAAGCAATGGGATTGGTTTCTCGTGAAATTTTCTTTGCCCATCAGGCCGGTCGATGACTCTTAATTTAATGGCTAACCTAACGGCTATAATGGTAAAAATCAAAGAAAAAACAAAGGCGAATACGGCGGGAATAAGGTAAGGCACCATTGACTTTGGTTAAAATATATTTATAATTTAAATACAGGGGGTTCTTTCGCAAACCGTTTACCGTCAGAAGGAGGTGAATTATGAACAGTCAAAAGATCAAATCGATCAGGTCAGGCAGACGGTATCGAAGCGCTCTGATTTTTTCTTCAGGTCCGCCGGAGCGGAAAAATCATCGGCCGGCTTTGGATGTTTATGCTAAAGTTGCCGAGGAAATCGCCGCTCAAGAAGGCAACAAAAATGTGTTGTCCGAACAAGCCCAAAGATTTTTGCGAATTTTGCAAAAAAATCTTTTGGGCGGCTTGCGCACTTAACCTGGAGGAACAATGACCAGAGCAACAATCTTAGGACGCGACTCTTTTTTAATAATTTTAAAAAAGATGCGCGTCCTTTGTCTTTTTATGACAGAAACATCATAACACTCTGCCCTTGATGATCTCAATATCGGCGTTGTCGTTGATCACCACCGTATCTCTTCTTTGCAATTCATTGCCCAGGATCTTTTTGGCAATATTGTCTTCGATCTTATCTTGGATCAAGCGGCGCAAGGGACGGGCGCCGAATTTAGGATCAAAGCCCAGATGAGCCAGCGTCAATAATCCGCCATCGCTTATTTCCAATCCCATTCCCTTGCTTTTCAGCATTTCGGCCACATCCGAGAGCATTAAACGGGCGATAGCGACGATATCATCTTCGGAGAGCGGCTTAAAGACGATAATGCCGTCGAAACGATTGATCAATTCCGGCCGCATCACTTGGCTTAACTGCTCGTTGATCAAAGAATTTTTGATATTCTCAAGCGGCGCGCCTTTATTCATTTCATCTTGGATGAATTGCGAACCGGCATTGGAAGTGGCGATGATAATGCTGCTGGTGAAATCGATGGTTTGGCCTTGGCCATCGGTCAGGCGCCCGTCGTCCATCACCTGCAAGAACAGATTGAAAATTTTGGGATTGGCTTTCTCGAATTCATCCAGCAAAATAAGCGAAAACGGTTTTTGCCTGACCGCTTCGGTCAGATAACCCTTAGTACCGTCGGTATCGCCGATCATTTTCTTGATGCTCGCCTCTTCCTGATATTCGCTCATATCCAATCTGACCAGCAGATCTTTTTTATGAAAATAAACCCGGGCGATAGTTTTCGCCAATTCGGTTTTTCCCACGCCGGTCGGCCCCATAAAAAGAAAACTGGCGATCGGCCGCTTGCCTTCGCGCATTTCCGTGCGGGCGCGGCGCAAGCTATTAGCCACCATATCGACTGCTTCCTTCTGGTCGATCATATATTTATGGATCTCTTCTTCCAAATTCAATAATTTCGCGCTTTCCTCGCCGCCCAGATCCTGCACGGGAATTTCCGTGAGCTGATTAATGGTCAGGGCAATATCGTTCTTGTCGCAAATATATTTTTTTCCCTTATGTTCGCCGGCGACTCTGACGGCGGTTTTTTCCAAAATTTGAATCGCCTTTTCCGGCAAAGATATTTCATGGATATATTTTCCGGCCAGCTCGACAGCCGCTTCGATCGCGTTGTAGGAAAAGAAAATATTATTGCGCGCTTCCAAATAGCCGATCTTGCTCTCCAGAATCTGGATCGCCTGATCGTTATCCGGCTCGGCAATTTTCAAGCGGGTCATCACCCGGCCGATCGCCGCTCTTTCCACGAACTGGACATAATTTTGGTCGTCAGCCGTGGCCAAACAGCGGATAAAGCCTTTTTCCAATTGCGTCGCCAGCACTTCGGAAAGTTCCAAACTGCCTTCGGCTCCGGCGGTGATGCCGATCAAATTTTCCAAATTATCGATAAAAAGAATAATGTTGCCGGCGCGATTTATTTCGTCGATGATCGCCAACAAGCGGGCTTCGGCATCCGCGGCCGTGGCTCCCGAAACCAACCGGGCGATATCCAGTTCGATCAACCGCTTATCGCGCATAAACTCCGGTACTTTTTCTTCAGTAACCATTTCCCGGGCAATGCCCTCGATGATCGTCTTTTTTCCCACCCCTTTCGGGCCAGTCAGTAAAACGCCATTTGATCCGGTTTTGAAAGCATCAAAAACCGCGGCGATTTCTTTGGCTCTGGCCACGCAAAGCTGCAATCTTCCCCATTTGGCGGCTAAAGTAAGGTCGTAGCCGTAATTATTCAAGATTGGAGTTGCTACGGCGGTATACGCCCGATCCATCACTGTTTTAGGCTTGAAAACCGCCAATTTCCGGTATAATTTATAATTAGCCACTTGCTGTTCGTTGATGCGAAACCAGGCAATGGCATTTTTAATTTTATTGGTATCGATTTTTAAATCCAAGAGAATTTCCTCGAGAGTCGGACTACTGGCAACACAAGGTAAGAGCAAATTCAGCACCGTGGTGTTGTCTTCCTTGAATTCATAAGCCTCGACAAAACCTTGCATGAGAATTTCCTTAACTTCGTTAGAGATCACCAGATCCGCTTCCTTTTTAAGCGTTTGAGGCAGCGTTTTGAGCTGGCTGCTCAATCTTTTCACTAAATCATGCCCGCTGACATTAAGACGGCTCATCAGGATAGATATTTTTACGGAACCCAGCATGGCATAAAATAAATGCAACGAAGTAAGTTCCGGATTTTTTAATCTCAGGGCTACTTGATAAGCATCCTCGATGATCGCCAATGTTTTATCGCGAAAGGTCAGGGAAACGTCCAGCCGTTTTTTATAATGGCGCAATTCATTCCAATTGTTGGGATAAATTTTTAACTCAACTAATTTAAATTCTTTGATCCGGGCTTCGTCATCGCGTGCTTTATCGGCCCGATAGATCAGAAACATCAGCCCCAGGAACCCGATCCAAAAAAATAAAATAAAAATATTTTTTTCCCGCCAGAAATATAATATTTTATTGACCAGATCAGCCTGCTGATTCTGCCAAACCCAAAAAACGAGCGAACCTAAGCCGCCGATAAACAAGAGCAGGGCCATTAGATCCAGCAATAAATCCAGAAAACGCCGGACTTGGCGCAAAAAAATCATCGCGCGGTTGATCCGCAACCCCCAATATAAAAAATTGCCCTGATAAAAAAGGCCTTCGCCTAAGCCGGCGCAATTAGGGCAAGAAAAATTCTTGTCATTAACGCCCGATCCTTGGCAAGTGGGGCAAGTAATAAAAGATATGTTATTATTTTCCGCCATATATTAAAAATATTCGGTTTGCCGATCAATTTACTAAATTAATCGGTTTCTTTTTGATCCAAGCTTCCACGTTGTCGATCATGATATCATTAGCCGTCCGGCAGGTCATATCGGTATGGAAAGCGATGTGCGGAGTTACGATAATCTTTGGCGATTGCCGGAGTTTTGAATAAATATCATTTTTCGTGTTAAAGATTCCTACTCCTGCCGGGTCAATAGCCGCGCCTTTCAGCCGGCCAGAGTCAATTGCTCCAATCAAAGCGTCAACATTATAGATATCGGTGTCGGTAATACTGACAAAGAAAGCACCTTCTTTCAGAGATTCAAAAAACTTTTTATCCAGCAAATTCTTTGTCTCCGGATTATTCGCCAAACAATTAACCACGAAATCAGCTTGCTTGATCAAATTGATAAGATCGCCGCCCCTCTTGAAATACGAAACTTCCATGTCAAATACTTCGCAGATTTTTCCGACTCTGATGCCGACATTACCCTTGCCCAAGATAACAACTTTTTTTCCGGCCAAGCCAGGCATGTGTTCCAATACATCTTTTTCGCCAACTTCCTCAATATTGATATATTTCAAAAGTTTGCGCGAAAGAATAATCATCATTCCGACAATCCACTCGGCAACCGCCGATTTATTGCAGCCTGGCGCGTTTGCCACTTTAACATTATTATGTGCCAATTTTTTCAAATCAAGCCAACCGACGCCGACAAAAGGCAGTGAAATAAATTTATTCTTCAAATCATAGATAATGTCCGCAATCGGCACGCTCTCGGCGCAAATAATATCGGCTTCAGATAATTTTCTTAAGCGTTCTTCCTTTGATCTTCCTTCTCCTTGCAAAAAATCAATTTCTCCGAGAGACTTTAACCTGCCTATCTGATCTTCGGCTAATTTCAAATTATCAGTAATGACAATCTTCATATCAAATAAAATTATTCCTATTTCGCCGTAATCTGCCACACGATCATATAAATTATCAAAATCGGCGCCAAGAACCAGATCCAAAAAACGATCAGGGCGATGATGATCCAGAAAATCAAAATTACGCTGCGGAAAATAATTTGGGCCAGCCGGATAAAAAAACTGATGATCGCGCCCTGGATATCGCGCTGGCCATACATCGGCACGAAGATGTTTTTTATCCAGACTAGCAATGCCAGCGATTTTTCTTTATCAGCGACGAAATTCGCCAAATTTTTGATAATCTTAAAAAGACCAAGGGAATACCACCAGAACGGAAAGAAAAAAATATCCATCAGAATACTAAAAAAAATGCCGCCTAAAGTTAAATTTGAGCTTTTTGAAGAAATCATTTTTGTATCATGTATAATGTATTATGTATAATGTGCCAGATACAAGATCCTTAATACATTATACATAATACTTAATACTATTATACCATTTTTACCCAAATAAAAAAGCCCCCGATAATTGTCATGGGAGCTTATCCGCAAAAGAAATCTTAGTCGTTTAAAGACAGGTTTGAAAACGGGCTGAACCGGATAAACTCAGCTATCCGTTGGTTGAAATCACTGCCCGGGATTAAATGGTCAACGATCTCTTTCCCGGCTAACGGCAGAAAGAACCGATATCTGGCCCGCGGGAGATAGATGTAACAAAAAAAAGTGCCTATCTCGAGTATTGGCCGACGGTTTTCCAGGGCGTCGCTATCACCGGTATAGATAAAAAATTCGCCAAGATACATAACCGGATACCAGCAATCGAGGTCATTCCTTAACCGCTCCAGAACGATCTCAAGAACGGCGTGCCTGTTTCTTAAATACCGGAAAAACCGGCAAATTGTTTTAATCATCACAACCTCCTTATCTTAGGCTAAATGGCTAAATCAAGAAAATAAGTTCATAATAAATTGTTTGTAAATGAGCAACGCTGCCTCGCTTATATTCTTTGAAACCATATTTCTCATAAAGCCGCCTGGCAGCCGCTTGATTAGTGTTAGTGTCAAGAATGATTTTTTCATAGCCCAATTCGCGAGCCCGATCAATCAAACGATCCAGGATTGTGGAACCGATTCCTTGCCTTTGATATTTTAGGTCAACTCGCATCCGTTTGATTTCCGCCGTCTGCTCATTAATTTTTCTTAAAGCGCCCATGCCAATTATTTCATCATTGAGCATTGCCATTAAAAATTCGCCCCGGTTATTCAAATAAATTTCTTTGATGTTGGAAAAATCCTGATTATACTTCGGGTCATCAAGAAAACTTTCGGTTTGTTTCAAGCCCTCGACATGCAAACGTAAAACAGTATCTTGATCCGAAGTCCGATATCGTCTTAGTTTTATTTTGCTCATGTTTTTCAATCGCTCCCTTCCTTAAAGTTTTGCGATCGCCTTCTTTATTTTATCGATGGTTTCGGACTTGCCTAAAACATCGGCCATCTCAAACGGCGAAGGGCTGGCTTTTTCGCCGGTTAGCGCCACGCGCATCGGCCAGAGATAATCCCCCACCCCTTTATTATTATCTTTGATATATTTAACCACGATCTCCTCTATTTTTTCCGTTTCCCAATCGGCATCAACGATTGCCTCCAAAATTTTCAATAAATCTTCCAACGAAGCGCGCGCGCTTTCGGGCGTTGATTTTTTCCAAACCAGCATCGCTTTATCGTATGACAGATTGTCCACAAAAAAGAATTTGGTATGCTCCCCTATTTCGGACAATTTTTTCAGCCGTTCGCGTTCCAAGGCGATGACCTTGCCGACGAATTGATCGGATTTTTTATGTTCATTAGAGGTTAATTTAAGATTCTCTTCCAGATACGGTTTGCACAAAGCGATCAATTCCGGCAATTCCTTCTTGCGGATATAGATTCCGTTCAGATAATCCAGCTTTTCCGCGCTGAAAACCGCCGGGCTAGTCCCGATATCCTGATATTTGAATTCCGCGATTGCCTCATCCATGGAAAAAATTTCCTTCTCGCCGGCAGGATGCCAGCCCAAAAGCGCGTTGTAATTCAGCAAAGCTTCCGGCAGATAACCCTTGGCGCGGAAATCTTCCACGGCAACATCATTATTGCGCTTGCTCAATTTTCCGCCGTTCTTATCCAAAACCAAAGGCAAGTGGATGAATTTCGGCGCTTCCCAGCCGAAAGATTTGTAAAGCAAAATATTTTTCGGCAAAGACGATATCCATTCATCGGCGCGGACGACATGGCTTGTTTCCATCAGATGATCATCGACAACCACGGCGAATTGATAAACCGGTATGCCGTTCGATTTTATCAAAACATAATCATCCAGATCAACCAGATTGAATTTTATATCGCCGCGCAATTCGTCATGCACGGTAATTTCTCCGGCAACGGGCAATTTGTGGCGGATGACATATTTTTCTCCGGCCGCGATCCTTTTAGCAACTTCTTCTTTGCTCAAGTCCCGGCAAGCGCGATCATAGCGCGGCGGTTTTTTCATCGCTTCGGCATCGGCGCGCATCTTAATCAATCTTTCTTCGGTGCAAAAACAAGGATAAGCCTCGCCCTTGGCCAATAATTCTTGAGTGTATTTTTTATAGATATCCAAACGCCGTGATTGAATGTATGGGCCGTAATCTCCAACATCCTTATTCTCATTCGGATGGGCGGCATTCGTAGTGCCGCGGATAGATCCTGGACCTTCATCGAATTTTATCCCGACCCAGTCCAAAATCTCAATCAATTTTTCAACAGCGCCCTCCACCTCTCTTTTTGAATCAGTATCTTCGATGCGCAAAAATAAAATTCCGCCCAACGATTTGGCGATCAGATAATTATAAAGCACGGTGCGCAAACTGCCGATATGCAGAAAACCGGTCGGCGACGGGGCGAATCTTAATCTGATTTTGTCGGACATAATATCGAAAAAGGTGATAAATTATGTTTTTATCTTACCATAATTTGCAGAAAAATAAAGGGCGAGGATTAGAAAAAATTTGTATTGACAAAATATTATTTAAATGCTATGATGTTTTTTTAATTTCATCGCACCTTATCATTTCAAGTCCAATAAAACATTTTTTAGGGGAGGTTCCATGTCTTCATTTTTCCTCATCTTAGGCCTGTTTCTCGTCGCTTTTGCTGTTTTGGGATACTTTACCGAAGGCAAGGCGTATTTCGCCAGAATCAAAAATTTGCAAAAACGGCGCGCAAAAAGTTCCAACTCGGGCATACCGCCATCGGAAGTCCAGAATGAAGCGATTTGCGCTTCGATATTCGTGACGATGATATTAGTCGTTGCGATTGTCGGACTAGCGATGTCGATAATTTCCCTGGACTGCAAAGTTCATTTCATTTCCTAACCCGCAAGGGCAGCAAAAAAGCGCTATCAATGACGATGGCGCTTTTTCATATCCTTTAATTACTATAAAAAGCCGTTATTTCTGTTTGACGAATTCTTTGAATTTTTTAAGGAAGCGCTGGGCCGAGCGCTTGCGGATCAGATGGACCGAATCGACCAATTTGTCAGAGTCGACCCATTTCCAGGCCGAATGATCCCAAAAATTTATCTTAATATCTTCATCGCGGCCGGTGAATTCGGCGATGAATAAACCCTGTGATTGGCCTTTGAAGCCGGTGTGCTTGCGGCGGGTCTTGGCCTGCATGCTGGTTTCGCCCGGACGATTGCCGAATTTATAGCGGTAGACATCTTTAAAAACTCGCTTGGCGATGAATTTATCGGAATTAATCTCTTCACTTAATTCTCTCGCTCCCGCGACGAGCAGTCTTTCCCGGTCCGTGCCGCCCTGGGGCAATTGCCAATGACCCGGTTCGTTCTGCCGCTCGACGATCAAAATTTTATACTTATCCCCCTCTTTCTTGTACAAAAGACAAGCGACATTATGGCGATAAAAAAACGGGTAGAAAATTTTTCTTTTGATAAATTCCCAGGGAAAGATAAAGATCGCGTTCCTGATCCGCTCTGATCTTTTTTGGCCCACGACCTGCGGATTGAAAAAAAAGCGCCAAAGCCATTCCATCCCGATGAAACGGATTATTTTCAGCGCCCGCTTGCGGCGGCCGGTCATAAAATCAAAGGTGCCGCCCACGCCCATCATGATTTTCGCCGACGGAATTTTCTTGATATTATGAAAAATAAATTTTTCCTGCCAGGGGAAACCTAAACCCACTAAAACGATCACTGGGCCGTAATTCAAGAATTTATCGCCTACTATCGTGTCAGTTTCGCGGCCGATGCTCTCGACCATAAAATCGAGCGTTGGATATTTTAAGCGCAAGGCGTCTTCGACTTCATTTTTTTTCGACAAGCCGCCTTTCCAGATCAATACCCCGACCTTGGTCTTTTCCGCCGCTGCCAAATCAAGCAGATCAGCGCTGAAATCCGCTCCGGTGATCCGCGGTAAATTTTTGCCGTTAAGCCAGCTGGCGATCTTCAAACCGATCCCGTCGCCCAAGCTCAAATCCGCGCTGTTCAAGATATAAAAAAGCTCCTCGTCGCGGTCGGCGGCCATGATGATTTCCGGATTGGGAGTGACGATAAAATGCTGCCCGCTTCCGGCCAAAAATTCTTTGGCCTTCAAAAGCAGTTTTTCCCTGTCCAGGTTTGTTATTTTGATGCCTAAAATAGAGATTGTTTCCATAATTTCATTATATCGGTTAAACCTAAAATTGCCAACAAAAAACCCGGTTTTACCAATAAACCGGGCTGTTTTAAATGCTATTTTTTAATGAGCTTCTGGCCGGCTTCAATAAGTGTCAAGAAATCCGATCTATTAGTACCGGCAAACATCAACTGAAACTTATTGAACTGCGTTAAGCTGATCCCCTCCAGCTTCTCGCCAGCCTCGACTTTTTTTAACATTTCGCCAAATTCTTCTTGCAAATTAATCCGGATCTTTGCGTGCCGCATCGAGCTGCCTCCATTGTTAAAATTAACTGGAAAAAGAATTTTTGTTAATATTAACTAAATACTAAATTTTTGTCAAGGATATGATTTGACAATATTTTATAAATACCCTATATTTATATTAGCACTCCCCTATTCCGAGTGCTAAATACAAAACTAATTCATAATTTATAATTTATAATTGATTATAATATGTTCAATAAATTCACGACCAAATCTCAAGAAGCCATTATTAACGCCCAGATAATCGCTCAGGAATATGGCCAGCAAAATATCGAAGCTTTGCATCTGCTCGCTTCCCTCTTGGACCAGGACGAAAGCCTGGTCAAGCCGATCTTGGAAAAGGCGCAGATCGATCCGGATAAAGTCCGGGATGATGTTTTTGATGCGATTGAAAAACTGCGTAAATCAACCACCCGCGGCTCCAATGCTTTCGGCGAAGGCGGTGTCGGCACGGTTTCCGGTTCAGCCGAAGCGGCTTTTGTTCTGGAACGCGCCAAAAAGGAAGCTGACAAGATGAAGGATGAATTTATTTCTACTGAACATATTCTATTGGCTTTGATCGGCATTAAAACCCAGGCTCAAGAAATATTATTGAAGGCGGGTTTGGAATATGAAAATATTTTGAAAATTTTAACCGAGTTGCGAGGCGGAAAAAATATCACTGAGCCCGATCCGGAAGTGAAATACCGCGTCTTGGAAAAATATACCGTTGATCTGACTGAATTGGCCCGAGCAAAAAAACTTGATCCGGTCATCGGCCGCGATACGGAGATCCGCCGCATTATGCAAGTCTTGCTTCGCCGCACTAAAAATAATCCGGTTTTGATCGGTGATGCCGGCACGGGCAAAACCGCGATCGTTGAAGGACTGGCGCAAAAAATAATTGCTAATGATGTGCCGGAAAATTTGCGCGATAAAAAAATCGTTTCGCTTGACCTGGGCGCGCTGATCGCCGGCGCGAAATTCCGCGGTGAGTTTGAAGAACGCCTTAAAGCGGTTATTAAAGAAATCGAATCGCAAGACGGCGGCGTAATTTTATTTATCGATGAATTGCATACTTTGGTCGGCGCCGGCGCTTCGGAAGGAGCGATGGACGCTTCTAATATGTTAAAGCCGGCCTTAGCGCGCGGCAAAATCCGGGCGATCGGCGCCACCACTACCAAAGAATACCAAAAATATATCGAGAAAGACCAAGCCTTAGAAAGACGTTTCCAGCCGATTTACGTGGCTGAACCAACGGTCGAAGATACAATCGATATTTTGCGCGGCATCAAGGAAAAATATGAAGTCCATCATGGCATCAGGATCACCGACGAAGCTTTGATCGCGGCCGCGAAATTGTCATCTCGTTATATTACTGACAGATTCTTGCCGGATAAAGCCGTGGATTTAATGGACGAAGCCGCCTCGGCTTTGCGGATGCAAGTCGATTCCACGCCGGAAGATCTGGAAAAAATGAAAAAAGAAATCCGCCATTTGGAAATAAATAAAATGAGCCTGACGAAAGGCAAAGAAAAAATTTCGCCGGAAATATCTGAAATAAATAAGCAGCTGGCCGAGCTGAAAGAAAAAGCCAATCAATTGGAACTGCATTGGAATAATGAAAAATCGGCTATTTCCAAGATCCGCGAATCAAAAAGAAAAATCGATGAACTGAAAATCCAGTCCGAGATCGCCGAGCGCCGCGGCGATGACTTGATGAAAGTCGCCGAGATCCGCTACGGCCAAATTCCGGCTTTGGAAAAAGAAGTGAAAAAGAATGAAAAAGAATTGGCGGAAATCCAAAAAAGCGGCCAATCGATCCTGAAAGAAGAGGTTGATGAAGAAGATATCGCCAAGGTCGTCGCCCGCTGGACCGGCATTCCCCTTTCCAAAATGCTCGAGTCGGAAACGCAAAAATTAACGCATCTGGAAGATGAATTGAAGAAAAAAGTCGTCGGCCAGGACGAAGCGATCAGTGCGATCGCCAAAGCGATACGGCGTTCCCGCGCCGGTATCAACGAAGAAAGCCATCCGATCGGCTCCTTTCTGTTCGTCGGCCCGACCGGCGTTGGCAAAACCCAATTAGCCAAAGCGCTGGCAGGATTTATGTTCGATGACGAAAACGCCTTGATCAGGATCGATATGAGCGAATATATGGAAAAGCATTCGGTCGCCAAAATAATCGGCTCGCCGCCCGGCTATGTCGGCCATGAAGAAGGCGGACAATTGACGGAAAAGATCCGCCGCCGCCCCTATTCGGTCATCTTATTCGATGAAATGGAAAAAGCCGATCCGGAAGTCTTTAATATTATGCTGCAAATTCTGGACGACGGCCGCATTACCGATTCCAAAGGCCGGATGGTCAACTTCAAGAATACCATCGTGATCATGACGTCCAATCTGGGCAATGAGATCATCAAGAAATTCTCGATCGGCTTCCGCGATTCCGAAGATGGCAAAAGCGAACGCGAGATCGGCTTTAAGGATATGAAAGAACAGATCGACAAGAAGCTCAAAGATCATTTCAAATTGGAATTTTTGAACCGCATCGACGAGATTGTCGTCTTCCATTCCTTGGATAAAGCATCTCTGGAACGCATTGTCGATTTGGAACTGGCAAAAGTCCAGAATCGTTTGCGTAATAAAGATATTACCCTCAAGATCAGCAATAAGGTTAAAAAAATGCTTTCCGACGAAGGCTTTGACATCACTTATGGCGCCCGGCCGTTAAAACGCCTGATCCAAAACCGCATTCTCGATGAATTGTCTTTGGAAATCATCGAGGGCAAGATCAAGGACGGCGACAAAGTAACGATCGATCTGGGCATCGAAAACAAAGTACTCTTGAGCGTTAAATAGTTTTGTCATTGCGAGGAGTCGACCGAAGGGAGACGACGAAGCAATCCCGCCGAGAATAGTATTCACGGGATTGTTTCGCTTCACTTCGTTCCGCTCGCAATGACAGTATTAAAAAATCCGCGGCGCAGGCTGCGGATTTTTGTTAATCCAAATTTAAAAGGCCACCGAGTCTTTTTTTAAAAGACTAAGTGGCCTGGCGTGGCTCATGCCGAAACGTTCTTCGACATCAGGGATTTGTACCCCGAAATTATGATAAAACTACACAGCTAATGTCCCGAACCACTGAATTGGGCGCCTAAGAGGCTATTTATTTACCGCTTTCGGCACCGGGGATTCGTACCCCGAAAAAACGTACTAATTAAAGTTTACCAAAATTAATTATTTTGTCAATAATATATTAAAAAACTGCCAATGATAGCAGTTCTATATTGAAAAAATATTTAAATTTAATTTTACTACAACTAAGTACCTAATCAACTAATTAACTAATAGCATCTTTCAAATCATTTTAACACACCCCGTCCCGCCGAGGCGGCGGTCCACCCCTCTCGAGAGGGGAATTTTTCATCTCCAGATCGGCACCGTAAAGCTGAACATCGAGCCCTTTCCAACTTCGGATTTTTCCAGTTTCAATTCGCCGCCATTGGCTTCCACGATTTTTTTGGCGATATAAAGTCCCAGTCCGGAACCGGACGGGCGTTCGTGCACCGCGCGCTTGCCGCGGACGAATTTTTCAAATAATTTTCCCTGATCTTCGAAATCGATGCCGCAGCCGCTGTCTTGAATATAAATTTTTAAAAACTCGTTGCCGATCAATCCGAAAGTGATCGCCACCGAGCCGGAATTGGTATAGGAAATGGCATTTTCCAATAAATTGCTGGCCACTTGGGTAATTTGTTTAGGGTCGCTTTTAATCCTGGGAATGTCAAAATTCTTTTCAACTTCCACCTTCAATCCCCGCTCTTTAACTACCGGCGAATTATTATTGGCATTATCCACCAACTTGCCGATGATTTCTTCCAAATTTGTTTCCCGCAAATCCAATTTCACTCCTTCGCCCTCAAAGGAAAAAGCTTTCCAAAAATCAGTGAAAATTTCCTCCATCCTTTTGACGCCTTCATCGACGAAGCTCAAGCCTTTTTCCAAAGAAAACGCGCCGGACTTGATCATAAAAATGGAATTCTTAATGATCGATACCGGCGTATTGAGCTGATGATTGACCACGCGCAAAAATTCATTCTTGACTTCCAGCAGCTTATTGAGATTGGTGTTTTTTTCTTCCAGTTCGGCGGCTTTTTTCTTGATGTCCTCGGTTTGTTCTTTGACTCGCTCTTCAAGTTTTTCGGTCAATTCCTCGAGAGCCTGGCTGGCTTTTCTTTGGGCAAAATTAGCTTTAATGATCCGGTCCGTGCTTTTATTCAAGACATAACCATAAACGATCACAAAAGTAAAAACACAAATGATCACTAACGCCGTAATCTTTCTTTCAGTTAGAAAAAAGAGGATGAGGAAAATACCAATCAAGGCTAAGCTGATAATTTGATATTGTAAAAAAAGACACTTGCGAAATTCTAATTCGCAATATTGACAGCGGCTATATGGCGAATAATTAAGGGTTTTGGCTAACCAGCAATTTTTATTGATATACCCGGGTCCGCCTATTTTTTCTCTTTGAATTTTTTTATCTTTTTTCATTACTGCTTCTTAAAGATCTTTTTGAAAAAAACATACATTAAAGTAGCCAGACAAAGACCGACAAAACAAGCCAAAAATATCAAGAAAGCCACGACTAGAATATAAATCCAGGCAAAATCAGCATAGATATTAAAATGAATCAATAAAAAACCGATAAAAAGCAGCATGGCCGTCATTCCGGAAACAAAACTTAATTCTCCCGATTCCTTCTGGATCGGCGCCGAACTTTTTTTTCCCATTTTTACAAAAACCAAATAATGAAGCTGATAGAAAAGATTAAGCTTCAGGGAAAAAGTTCCCAGGGCCATTAAAACACAGACGAGCAAAAGCAGCCATTCACCGTGAATTAAAAAAGCGACCACGGTTAAGCCGCCATAAACGGCTCGGGAAAATCGCAAAGATTTATCATAAATCGAGCAGGTGTTCATAAAATTATGATGATTAAATTTTAAATTTCTTTATGGGACTGTCGCTGAATGCTCTTTCGAGCATAAATTTACAAAATTCGAGCCAAATTTGTTTTAAAATTTTTTTGGTGATATGGTTTATCAGCTAAAAAATTTTAAAACAAATTTGCCGAATTTTGGAGATTTAGGCCGAATACAGCATTCAGTGGCAGTCCCTGCGAGAGGCGGCATCGGCTTTCATCCGATTGACTAATTTCCAAAGGCTGTTGGCGCGCAGCGGTGAAAAATTTTCCTTCAATCCAATCGCGTCAAAAAAATACAATTCGGCATCCGCGATCTCGTCCGGAATGCGCCCGGACAAAACTTCCAGCAATAGAGCGATGAATCCTTTGATCACGAAAGAGACGCTGTCAACCTGAAAAAACATCTTGCCATTCTCAAAGGTCGAATGATACCAGGTATTCACCTGGCAGCCTCTGATCAAATTGTCCTTGATTTTAAATTTCTGATCGAGCGGAGGCAAATTTTTCCCCAATCTGACCAAATAAGCGTATTTATCCGTCCAATCGCCGAAAGGCTTGAATTCGCCAATGATTTTTTCTTGCGCTTCCCGGGTCGTGCCTGAAATTTTCATCGCGGGAACAGCCTGGCTTTGTTCAAAAATCGCCTTGATTTTTTCCAATACTTCGCAAAAACAATCTATCTCCGCGAAAGTATTGTAAAAAGACAAAGAAGCGCGGACCGATCCTTCGGTTTTAAAATGCGCCCAGAGAGGATGCGTGCAATGATGGCCGGTGCGCACGGCAACGCCCATCCGGTCTAAATAAATTCCCACATCATAAGGGTGGGTGTTATCCAGCAAAAAGGACAGGATGCAAGTTTTTTTCTCCGCCGTTCCGTAAATTTTCAATCCGGGTACGGACATAAGTTTCGCTGTCGCGTAAGCCAATAATTTTTTCTCATAATCCGCTATTTTATCCAATCCTAGGTTCGAAATATAATCCAAAGCCGCGCCCAAGCCGATGGCGCCGATGTAATTCGGGGTGCCGGCTTCAAATTTGTTGGGCAAATCGGCGTAAGTAGTGTTGGCAAAAGTCACCCGATCGATCATATCCCCTCCGCCCTGATAAGGCGGCATTTCATTCAGCCAGCGTTCTTTGGCGTATAAAACTCCGATTCCCGTGGGCCCGTATATTTTGTGTCCGGAAAAAGCGTAAAAATCGCAGTCCAAATCTTGGACATCGACGCGTCCGTGCTGGATCGCCTGCGTCCCGTCGACCAAGACGGGAATATTATTTTTATGAGCGATGGCCGTAATTTCTTTGACCGGGTTTACGGTACCGAGAGAATTGGAAACGTGGACGACGGCTACCAGTTTGGTTTTGGAATTGATCAATTTTTTATATTCGTCCAATAATAATTCACCTTGGTCGTTGAAAGGAATTACTCTTAATTTAGCGCCCTTGCGCCGGCACATTATCTGCCAGGGAACAATGTTGCTGTGATGCTCCATTTCGGTGACGATGATCTCGTCGTTTTCTTTCACATATGCCTCGCCGAAAGAATATGCCGCTAAATTAATGGAGGCCGTGGTCCCGGCGGTAAAAATTATCTCCTGGACAGATTCGGCATTCAGATAAGCCCTGATCTTTTCTCTGGCCAATTCATATTTGATAGTCAGCTGTTCGCTTAAATAGTGAACTCCCCGGTGAATATTGCTGTTGTGTTTCGCGTGCAATTCATTGACGGTGCCGATAACGATTTTCGGCTTTTGCGTGGTCGCGCCATTATCAAAATAAACCAGGGGTTTTCCGTAAATTTTACGCTTCAAGATCGGAAAATCCTTCCTTATTTTTGCCACGTCAAAACCGGATGTTTTTTGTTTATTTTTTAAGCCGAACATAATATAAAAAATTGATTTTGGGCAAAAATAAAAAAGAGTCCTGCCGGTAAATTTTTGTGATCACGATCAGACATGCCCGTTAAATGCGATGAGTTAGACGATTATCAGATCATTAACGCTATTTGATCAAGGTGCGGACATTGCGGACGACGTCGTCGGGATTGAATTGCGATTTGGTGAAATAGCCGCTGGCGCCCAGGGCCATACCCTCGCTGATGGTCTTGTCGTCAGACAGATTACTGATGATCATTACCGGAATTTTTTCGGTTTTTTTGGTTTCTCGCAGCTTTTTTAAAACCGCCAAACCGTTCATTTCGCCGGGCAACATTATATCCAAAAGCATTACGTCAGGCAAAAAAACAGCCGCTACCCGATACCCGTCCTCGCCGTTCATTGCCGTTTGAACTTCAAAACCTTCTTTAGTGAAAACCGTTTCATAAATGTTCAGCAGGAACTCATCGTCTTCAACGATTAAAATTTTGGCTTTTTTTGAAGAGTCAGACATATTTTAGCAAATAAAGTTTTAATGTTTATATTATACAATAAATCGGGTTGCCTGCCAAGGCTCTTTTGCCCGCGCAATTTTCTTAAAAGATAAAGACGGTTAAATAATGATGCAAAAAAAATAAGACAGCGAGTACTGCCATTATTTTTTATGTCGATTCAAATCGACTTCAATCACTATTCTTCCGTCCTTTTCATCTTCAAATTCGACCATCACCGACTGTTTAAGCACATGAGTGCCGACCACAACGCCTTTTTTGCCGTCCACATTAACCTTCTGGCCGATCGACGGCATTTTTTCCGCCAAATCCTTGTAACCCTGATATTCATATTGCAAACAGCACATCAAGCGGCCGCAACAGCCGGAAATGCGCTCCGAGCCGCGATGGACGACTTGCTGGGCCTCAGCCATTTCCGAACTGATCGAAGAAAAATCCTTAATAAATCTTTTGCAGCACAAGGGTCGTCCGCAATGGCCGTAATCACCGGCCAGCCGAGCTTCGTCGCGGATGCCGATCTGGGTCAGGCGGATCTGCTTGCCGAAATGGCCGGTCAGATCTTTGACCAAGTCGCGAAAATCCACGCGGCCGTCGGCGATAAAAGCGAAATTGATCCGGTTGCCGGTGAAAGAAAAAACCACATCCACCAACTTCATCGGCAAATCGCGCTTCTCGATCATCTTGCGGCAAAAATCAAAAGCTTCTTCCTTTTCTTTCTTGGAAGGCAATTTTTCAAAATCGCCCTGATTCGCCAGGCGCAGGATCGGCTTGATCTCCCGTTTTTCGATCTTTTTTTCTTCCACGCCTTCGGCGTTGATCTCGCTGGAGATCACGACTTCTACTGACCCGGATTTATCCTCCACTTCCTCGAAACCGACCACCTCGCCCATTTCCATGCCCAATTCCGTATCAACAATAACCCTGTCCCCTTTATTGAGGGCCAGATTATTCGGGGAAAAATGATAAATTTTATCCCAGCGGGCGAATTGGATTTGGGCTACCTTCATAAACGAATTTCGTAATATAATCCGAACCTACAAAATATCCGAATACAACGAACATTAGGACGAACTCATGTTCGGTTCGTAGGGTTCGTAGTATTTGTGTATTTCGTAGGTTCGGATTATTTATTTACAAACTATACCGAACGAATTTCGTCACTTTCACGTTACCTAAAACCTGCTCAACCTTTTTCTTGTCATCCTTGATATATTCCTGCTTGACCAGGCAAACCGCTTCGTAAAATTTATTGATCTTGCCGGCAAGAATTTTTTCCATCACTGCCGCCGGTTTCTTTTCTTTGGCTAAAGCTTCGCCTTCGATCTCTTTTTCCTTGTCGACGTCGGCTTGCGGCACTTCGGCAGGCTCGATATATTTCGGATTGGCCGCGGCGACTTGCATGGCGATATCCACGGCCAAATCTTGTTTGCCGGCCGCATCTAAGGCAACCAGCACGCCGATCTTTCCGCCCATATGCGAATAGCCGGCCACGGTCGCGCCCGAAATGATATTAAAATTCTTAATAACTAACTTTTCTCCGATCGTTCCGGACAGCGCATCAAGATCTTCTTTAACAGTTCCTTTTCGCAGTTTCAAGGCAAACAAGGCGTCCATATCGGCGGGTTTAGAACAAATAATCAAGTCCAGAACGGCTTTGGCAAACGCCTGGAATTTTTCATTGCGCGCCACAAAATCTGTTTCGGCGTTAACCTCGACGATGTAACCTTCGTTTCCCTCTTCATTGACTGCCAATTGAATGCAGCCCTCTTTAGCTTCGCGGCCTTCGCGCTTGGCTGCTTTGGCAATCCCCTTCTTTCTCAAAAATTCCAAAGCTTTTTCCAAATCTTCGCCGGCTTCATCCAAAGCTTTTTTGCAATCCATCATGCCGGCTCCGCTTCTTTCACGTAATTGTTTGATGAGTTCCATTTTAGTTGATTGGTTAATCAGTTAATTAGTTGTGGTGACAAACAAGTTTTTGCAGACATTCAGCATCTCGCTGCTTAAATATCCGCAAAACGCGCCACCAGCCGAGGAATTAATTTACTTAAAAACTAATTCACCAATTAACTAATTGACTATTTTATTTTGAAGTTTTAATTTCTTGCTTTGCTTGAAGAAGATTTTCTTTGATGCAATCCATGATCAGTTTGACGGTTTTGGACGCATCGTCGTTTCCCGGAATGACATAATTCACCAGATCGGGATTAGAGTTCGTGTCGCAGATCGCGACGATTGGAATATTTTTAACCCTGGCCTCGCTCAGGGCAGTTTTTTCTTTCTTGATGTCCCAGATAAATAGCGCGTCGGGCAACTTGTTCAGATTGGTCAAACCGCCGACTTTCAATTCCAGACGCTTGATCTCCTTATCAAAATCCGAACGCTCCTTTTTGGTATAGCGGTCTAGTTTTCCCAAAGCTTTTTCTTCCTGCAATCCTTTATACTTATTGATCATTTTCCGGAAGATCGGAAAATTGGTCAGAACTCCGCCCGCCCATTTTTCCGAAATGTAGGGCATGCCCACAGCTTCGGCGGTCGCGCGCAAATCTTTTTTCACCTGGTTCTTGGTTCCGACAAAAAGAATCGTCTTCGATTCCTTGACCAGGTTTTCCATAAATTCCAAAGCGGTTCCCAGCATTTTTTGGCTCTTGGCCAAATCAATGATGTAAACTCCTTTGCGTTCCGTAAAAATATACGGTTTCATCTTCGGGTGCCATTTGCTGGCTGAGTGCCCAAAGTGCATGCCCGCTTCGAGCATGGCTTCGATTGTTGGCAATTTTGTGGCCATAGTTTTTTTACCCCGTCCGGTCCGTAGACCGGCGGTGGTCCTTTTTTACCCCGTCCCGCAAAGCGGGCGGGGGTTCCTCTATCCTAACGATTTTACTTATTTCGGCTAAAAATAAGCAAGGTTTCCCTTAAGCATTTAGGATATGAGAGATTTATGAATAAATACATTATCGGCGCTCGCTCGGGAATGATCTCACCAGAGGCGGATCATTTCGCTCGCTTGCTTGATAAACAAAACGGAAACGCCATAAATATGGCTTTTCCTTAACATTTAGCAGTTTACTACGGATTTTAGTCAATGTCAAACATTGTCCTTGACATTATTGAAAAATAATTATAAAATGGCAAAAACAACTTTGCAAGTACTTTTTTAAAAACTCTATAAAAATAGGAGGCAAAAAATGCAGTGCCAGCGTAAACCAACAATCATTATCACAAAAGCAGCCGTAACGCGTGGCTATCCGGAAAAAATCGGCGATATATTTATTGAACTTTTCAAGGCCAAGCTGATTGAACTTCCAGTAAATAAATCTGTGCCCCGCTCTTTCGATAGTAATCCTGAAAATCCCCTGCTTTTTGTGAAAAGCATCAGTAATCTTGTGGCGCTGGTGGTAAAAAACGGGGAGGAAGCCGAAATAGCGGCTGACCTGATTTGCGGCAAACTGACTTTCGAAGAGATAAAAGAAAGGGATGACGATCATCATTCTCATACCTTCCGTGAGGAAATATTAATAGCCTATTCCATTCTGACTGGTGAGGCGTTTAAACTCGCCAACGATCAAGATGAACTTCGGCGACTGATCGACGAGAAAATAAAGGCATCGGTCCGGTGATCTTAAAATACTGATCATCGCGGACGGCATATCCCCTTTTAGGGCTATGACATTGTAAATTAAAAGGCGTTTAGCGCGAGCTATCCGCCTTTTTTATTTTTTGTCATTTAAAAACATTTTTTCACTTTTTTTGAAAAAAGTGGCAAAATAATATTGTCGGGAATATACCCACCCCCCAACTTCGCTCCGCGGCGGAGCTTCGTTGGGCAAGCTGTCTTTTTTAAGATGAGCCACCCTTGCCCTACCGAAGCTTTAGCGTAGGCGGGCCTCCCGAGGAGAGGACTTTTTTACTTTTTACTTCTAACTTCTTACTTGATTATTCCTCCTCCCAACAGCTCATTCTTTTTATAAAATACCACGCTCTGGCCCGGGGTGATCGCACGCTGCGGCTGTCTGAATTTAACAACCAACAATCCCCTGTCGCCCTTAGTTATGGTGCAAAGAACTTCGGGATGATGATAGCGGATCACCGCCGAACATTTAAAAGGAAGCTTGGGGGCAAGACCAGAGATCCAATTAACTTTTTCTGCTAATAAATATTCACCCGACAAGGCCGGATCATCCGGATCATTAGTTACATACAAAGTGTTGGTCTTAAAATCGCGGCCGGTCACATAATACGGGCCCTTACCGCCGATCTCCACGCCCTTGCGCTGACCGATAGTATAAAGCGGCAAACCCTGATGTCCGCCGACGATCTTGCCAAAGGTGTCGACAATTTTACCCTTCTTAAGCTGCAGATATTTTTTTAAATAATCATTGTGGTCGCCGGACAAGAAGCAAACGTCCTGGCTTTCGGTTTTCAAATTGGGTAATTTTGCCCTGGCCGCCGCCGCCTTGACCTTTTCTTTAACCAGATCGCCCATCGGAAAAATAACATGCTTTAATTGCTCTTGGGTCAAATTATAAAGAAAATAAGTCTGATCTTTGGACAAATCTTTGGCGCGATAAATCTTGTACGTAGGAACGCGAGATTTTGCGTTCGAATTTCCGGGAACGCAAGATTTTGCGTTCCTACGAGATTTAACATTACGAAGTTTTACATAGTGCCCGGTCGCTAAATAATCGCAACCCAGGGCGCGCGCTTTTTTCAAAAGTTCGCCAAATTTAATGAGTTGATTGCACTTGACGCAAGGATTGGGAGTAATCCCCCGCTCATATGCTTTTAAAAAATATTCTTTAACATCATGATTAAATCGGCGCTTCACGTCAACCGGATAAAATTTGATGCCGATCTTCTGGCAGACTGCCCTGGCCGCCGCCTCGTCGCAGCAGCCGCGCTCAATCCCCAAGCGCATAAAAACGCCCAAGCAATCAAAGCCCTGGTCTTTCAAAATCTTGGCAGTTGTTGACGAGTCAACGCCGCCGCTCATTGCGACGGCCACACGCCGATTTGCGATTTTCGATTTGCGATTTTCGATTTGATTCATATTATTATTTGTCATCCTGAGCGCCTCGCGAAGGATCTATTTTGCAAGAACTCTGAATCTTACTGAATAAGATTTCTTTGCAAAAAATCAACTATAGTATTTCTAAATTTTTATCTTCATTGTTCAACTTCCCGAAAAATAGATCCTTCGTCGTCAGCCGAGGCGGCTTTCTCCTCAGGATGACAAAAATCGGCGAAAATTTCCAAATATTCGCGAGCTGTTTTCTTCCAGCTGAAATCTTTTGCACGTTCCAGGCCGCGGGCGGAATATGATCCTCTCAATTTTTCATCTTGCATTAATATTTGCAGAGCCTTGGCGATTGAATTTTCATCGTGCGGATCGACGAGCAAAGCCGCGTCGCCGGTCACTTCGGGTAAAGATGAAACTGCGGAAGTGATCACTGGAGTTCCCGAGGCCATTGCTTCCAAAACCGGCAAGCCAAAACCTTCATAAAAAGAAGGGTAAGCGAATATTTCCGCCAAATTATACAGCGCGGCACGCTCGTCTTTTTTGATATAGCCGATAATGTTTATTCTGGCTTTATTTTTCGCCTTATCAATGGCCTTAAAAATTTCCTTGTTTTTCCAGCCGCCCGAGCCGGCTAAAACCAAATGCCACTCCCCCATTCCGGGCAAATCGGCCACCGCATCAAAAGCGCCGATCAAGCCGGCTAAATTTTTGCGCGGCTCGAAAGTCCCGATGTTTAAAATGAATTTTTCCGGCAAGCCATATTTATTTTTTACGCTTGCCAATTCAAGATCATTTTGCCCCGTCGCAGTCTCCGCCGCGGGACTGCGACGCAACGGGCGAAATTCCGCGCCCACGCCCGCGTAAATCATTTTTATTTTATCAGCTGGCACGGAAAAATATCTGATAATATCTTGCCTGGTGTTTTCAGAAATGGCCACGATAATATCAGCCCGCTCGATCAATTTCCTGACGCCCAAAAATTTATGCCAAAAATTCTTCCGCGCGGAAAAAAATTCAGGATAAGAAATAAAGGATAAATCAGGAACCGTTAAAACCACCCGGCAATTCCGGGAAAAATTGGCAAAATTAAAATGCGGCTGCCAAAAAACATCCACGCCGCCCTGCGGAACCACCCCCAAACCCCTCCTTATAAAGGAGGGGGGCTGACCACCCCTACCCCCTCCTTTGAAAGGAGGGGAATTTTTTGCGGCAATGGCATCTAACTTCGGCCAATGAAAAATTTTCTGTAGAAAATAATTAAAAATTTTATTGGGATAATGAGTGGCGGCAATTTTAACATTATCCGAGTTCTGAAATCCCTGCCTTGCCGGCAGGCAGGCGAGTTCTGAAATCCGATTTGAAATATCGCGGCCGGAATTATAATACAAAACATATTCGTTCTGCCGGTCTTGGCGCAAAATTTCGGTCAACAAATCCAGCGTATACCAGGATACGCCCGAATATTCCTTGTCCATCAATGGCCTGATATCAATGCCGATTTTCATCTGTTTATTCTAATTACCTTGATAATATTTTAGCAAATTTTATCTGATTTTAAAAGAAAAAGGAGCTTGACAATAAGCTCCTTACTTTTGATCGCTTGGCGTAATTATTTAAAAGACGCGAAACTCTTGCCGTTTAAGTTTTCCTCGTCGAGCTTCCATAATCCAGAAAATTCATAATCCACCTTTTCATCTCCCTTGGGGCGTCCGGGTTCTTTCCGCAAAATCACACTATAGTTAATATTTGTGCCATATCTAAGCTCAAAAGTAACAATTTTTTCGGAAAATTTACCATTGCTAATGTCTTTTTCTTCTCTGCTGGGACCGCGGACCTCAAGCATTTGTCCGATAAATAACCTTCTGACCCTCTGAACCTTCCCGAAAAAAAATTTTTTCGGATTTCCTTTGAGATCACAAAGTACCAGGCTTAGGGACAAATTTTTCTTCACCATAATATACTCCTTCTGAAAGGGTGATAATCTATGATAATGTTAATGAACTGCTAAACAATCTTAGGATTATTGAACTTTCCAGCAGTTTTGTCAAGATAGTCGATAATTTTCTTCTTGAAATTTTCCGTGCTGAATTTTTCCGCCTGGGCGCGGATTATTTTTTCATCGAATTTGCTTTTATCAAAACTGCTGATTGCTTTTACGACCGAATCGACTGACTGTTCATCAAAAAATATTCCGGTTTGATTTTCGATTATCGTTTCCTCGGCGCCGCCCTTGCGATAAGCGATGGCTGGCGTGCCGCAGGCCATGGCTTCGACCACGGTGATGCCGAAATCCTCTTCTTGCGGATGGATAAAGGCGACGGCGTTGCGGAATAATTTAGCCAGTTGCGCGTCCTCAACCCGGCCGAGAAATTCGATATTAGCCGAATTGGCGGCGATTTTCATCAAGCGGCCGGTATCAATGCCGCTGCCAAAAATCTTTAATTTCTTCTCCGGCATTTTCTTAAATGCTTCTATGACGATATCGACCCGCTTATATGGCGCCAAGCGGCAGCCGCAGAGAAAATAATTTTCCGCTTTTAATTTTTCATCAGCCAATTCTGAAGTGATATTAAATAAATCTGTATTGACCGGCGGATAGATCACAGTTGAATCTCTTTTGTAATATTTTTGAATGCGTTTTTTTACCGTTTCTGAATTGGCAATGAACAAATCAACCCGGTCAGCGGCCAGTCTGTCCCAGATGCGGATATAATTTAAAACGAGAGAGATAATTTTTTTAAACCATTTATTGTACTTGAGTTCATTGATATAGGAATGAGTATCACTCCAAAGATAACGGGTTGGCGTATGGCAATAGTCGATATGCAATGTTTCCGGCCGGGTGATCACACCCTTGGCAAAAGATGCCGAATCGGACAAAACCAAATCAAATCCGGACAGATCGAAAAATTCCACGGCCATGGGCATGAACGGCATATACCATTGGTAATGACGGACGCCGCCGGGGAGTTTCTGAATGATCGAAGTATCGATCTTCCGGCCCGGATAATACTTGGCGATATTATTCTTTTCTGATAACAAAGTATAAATCGGCGCCTCGGGAAACATTTCCGCGAACACTTTCAATACTTTTTCCGCTCCCCCGTCTTGAGCGAGATGATCATGAACCAATGCGACACGCATGAAATTAGAAATTAGAAATTAGAAATTTGGAACTTTTTAATTTCCAATTTCAAATTTCCAATTTCGGTTTTACTCTGCTTTACGACCCTTTAATACCGCCAACGGCGTTCTTAGGAGAATGGTCAAATCCAAGAGGAACGACCAATTTTCAATATAATAAGTGTCTAATTTTACTTCTTCCTCAAAGCTTAAGTCCGAGCGGCCGGAAATCTGCGCCAGGCCGGTGATGCCCGGCTTCAAAGTCAGAACTTTCTTGTGATGACGTTCGTATTTGGCCACTTCTTCGGGCAGATGAGGGCGCGGCCCGACCAAGCTCATTCTGCCAGCCAAGACCAAGAATAATTCCGGCAATTCATCAATCGAGAAACGGCGGATGAATTTACCGACGCGAGTAATCCGAGGATCATCTTTAATTTTTACCAATGGCCCGCCCTGGCGAACATTCAAATCAGCCAATTCTTTGTAGCGCATGCTGTCGGTCCGGTTGCGCATCGACCGGAATTTAAAATAACGGAATAATTTACCGCCGACTCCGACGCGGAAAAGCGGCGCATCATCATCGCGGCGGGAAAAGAAAACCGGACCGTGCGATTCAAGTTTGATGGCAATGGCCGTTAATAATAAAATCGGACTAAGAATGATAATTAAAATTAAAGCGGCAATAAAATCGCAAATGCGCTTGATAATCCGGCCCCAGCCGTCAAGCGGAGTTTTCTTGACTTCCATGATCGGCAAGCCGGAAAATTCAGTCAACTCGGTTTTTAAAACTTTAGTTCCCAAGAGATCCGCCACATACTTGAAGGTCAAATGATGTTCGTCGGTAAAATCGAATAAGCGCAGAATTTCCGCCTTGCTCAAATTCGGATCAGCCTGGATGATTTCGTCGATCTCGTTATTTTTGATGAATTCCTCCAATTCTTGCGCCGTATTCAATTCAAAATCGCGAGTTCGCTTAACGACTTCAAAACCATAACCGCGATTAGCGGAAAAATCACCTACCAGCATGTCGCTGGTTTTGCTGGCTCCGACAATGACGACTTTTTTCGCGCCAATGCCATGAGATAGCAAGATCCGCTGAATGCCGCGGACGACCGTCCGGGCAAGGCTGACATAAATTATCGCCAAGATCCAGCCGGCTAAAACAATAAAACGCGAATCGAACAATTCGCGCCTGACAAAAATTAAAATCACAATCAACATCAAACCGGTCGAACAAGCCAGAACAACCCGATAAACTTCATTGACCAATTTTCTCGCGCTGTGGATGGTGTAAAGTCCGGCCAAGGCGAAAATAACCAGCCAAAAAACCGCCAGCAATAAAACAACATTCAAGTATGATTCAAATTTTAAATTAAAAACGACCGGGCGCAAACTTTTAAAAAGATCCGAGTAGCGCAAATAATAGGCGGTCATGCCGGCGGCAACGATCGCTAAATAATCAAGCGGGACCAATAAAGATGAGAAAAAGAGTTCAGAACGCTTCATGGTTATTAGTTAATTAGTTAATTGGTTAATTAGTTTGCAATTAAACAAGCTTTTGCAAATCAATTAGTAAACTAATTAACTAATTCACTAATTAACCAACAATCTAAATTCCAGTAATCTCAGGGCAAGCTATAAGCCGGATTCTGTCTGACCTCGCACCGAAGTGCAGGGTGATACAGCCATTAATCTGGTCGGGCTGTTGCCAGCCGACTCAAGCGAGCCACGTTCCTTCAAATCTTGCGATTTGAGTTTGCTCTTGCTTCAGATGGGGTTTACCACGCATTCCTGTCGCCAGGAAGCGAATCGGGTAGCCGATATTGATTAGGATATCCTCATAATCAACATCTTCACCCCGAAACTTTTCACGTTTTACCAATGCGCCTCGCGGAGCACCGGCTAGTATTGTCTCTGTGGCACTTTCCGTGGAATTACTCCCCGTGGACGTTATCCACCATCATTTTTTGTTCCGCAAAACGCGGAGCAAGAAGTCCGGACTTTCCTCCCCTCTCTGGCAAAAACCAAAAAAGAGCGGCTGTCCGCTTACCCTGATATTACTGAAATTTAATCGAATTATCAATGAACTTAAGCTGTATAGAATATAGCACAAGAGAAGGCAAAAAGTCAATATTAATGTTGACAAATTCAAATTTATGTGATATTATCGAAAGTCAACTGACATGCAAATTCAACCCTTTAAAAAGGAGCTGCTATGCCCGAAAATTGCTTTTGTTTACCAGTCGGCAACGAATGCGATGGCTGCGACGGCAAAAAAAAGGATTGTGCCATCAAAATCATAGTGGCAAAACACGAATCAATGGCAGTAAAAAAAGAGCTTCCATGCCCCAATTGCCCAATTCGCTTGGTGCGGGCAATGATCTTATAACCGCCTTTCCGCGGTACCCAAATTAAAATGGACTGAATCGTTTCAGCCCATTTTTTATTTTATAGCAATCTTTTTCATTAATTCCGAATAAAATTCTAAATTATTAAGCGAGGCCAAACGGGCGCCGAGCGGGTCGTTAATTTTGAAAAGATGGTGGATATAAGCTTTGGTGTGATCACGCAATTCGGAAATCCTGCTCGCCGGGTTGATCGGTGAAAAATCGGTCGCAAAACGGGAGTTGCCGATATTAAAAGTTCGATATTTAATGTCATTGCGAGCGCCTCGCGAAGCAATCCCGCTTTTACTTTTACCCGCGGGATTGCTTCGTCGCTGACGCTCCTCGCAATGACAAAAGAGTTTACCATGCCTCCCCTCGCGGGTGGGGATGACGCAGTCGAAAATGTCCCAGCCCATTTTGTAACAGCGGACAATATCTTCCGGCAAACCGACACCCAAGGCGAATTTTATTTTATTTTTAGGGATCAGCTCGGCAGTAAACTTTAAAACTTCTCCCAAAAATTTTCCTTCGCGGTCGACATGCCGCGCGCCAAAACCATAGCCGTCGAAATCGTGCTTAACCAATTCTTTAGTGCAGCGCTCGCGCAAATCAAGTTCGACGCCGCCCTGAATTACTCCAAAGATCAGCGGCCGCTTAGCGCGAGATATTTTTCTTTGCTTGATTTGTTTAAGATATTCTTTTTTACAGCGCGCGGCCCATTTGATCGTCCGCTCGACCGCCTTGGCAATATCAGCCCGGCTATATTCATTTGGCGGGCAATCGTCCAGACAAACCATCATATCCACACCCAGATCGAATTGAATCTGGATCGCTTTTTCCGGAGTGATCTCGTGCAATGAGCCGTCAGACGGCGAGCGGAAGATCGCACCTTGATCGGTAATTTTCCCCATCTTAGGATTTTTATGAATCAAGGAAAAAACCTGATACCCGCCGGAATCAGATAAGATCGGTCCATCCCAACCTATAAATTCATGAATTCCGCCCTTGCCTCGCCGAAGTCCCGCGCCAGCGGGACGAAGGCGGGCGGCCTTTTTGATGATTTTCATTCCCGGCTCAAGATAAAGATGTAAAGTATTTACCACCAGCGCCTCGATCCCCGCCCCGGCGACTTCTTCGGTCGATAAAAATTTAACCAGCCCTCTAGTGGCATCAGGCATAAAGAAAGGTACACGCAACGGCCCATGGTTTGTGATAATACCTTTTTTCATATTATTAAATAAGCAGGCAGATTGCCTGCTATTTTAAGCGAGATAAACAAAATTCATTTTAATGATTAACTCGACGCAAACACTCATTTTTATATTCGGGTTGAGAAATTTGTTGGCAATCAGCCGCAGTTTTAGCATTGTTCAATTGATCCATAAGATCGGTAAAGTCAAAATATTGAACGCAGTATGGCTTTTCGCGGCTAGGCAAGGCCTCACAATCGCTTCGCTTGATCCCGGAAACATTATTAATCACGGTAGCAACGCAATTCTGATTGATCGCGTCTGATTTTATTTGGTTACAAAGGCTGATCTTATTGGCCGAAACCGCCTGATCTCTAATTACCCAGTCAACGCAATCCTGCGCTAACGATTTATCGGAAATGCTGGCGCAAAAGGATTGGTTTTGGGAATTTTCCGCGACTAGCTTAATGCACTGATCGATATATTTAGGAATCTTATAACTAGCGCATTGGCTGATATCGTTATTCTTTTTAGCCAGATCAAGAGGAAAAGCTGACGAAGAAGAACCGGTCACTGCCGGAGGCTTAGTTCCGCCGGGGTTGTTGGAGATACCTGGCGGCAAATTTATGACAACTTTTTTAGAAAGCGAGTTGAATACAAACAAAGCGGTAAACAACATCAAAAAAACAGCGACAGCGGCAATGATGATTATATAGATATTTTTTTTGTTCATATTTTTACTGTATTTGGCAAAGAGGCAACACGTTAAAGATAAAATCACTGAATTCGACATGCGGATGAGCGGAACCTTGAGCATTATCAGGAAAGGAGGCATAGATGTTCAAAGCTTTAGGATTGTTAGGATTACGCCGAGCGGTACTGCATTGATTTATGCCCGAAATATCGCAGGAAATTGAATCAGCCGGCAGCACAAAATTATTAACGCCATTAAGATCAACGGTACCACCGACACCGCCAAGAGGATTTAAATCGCCGCCAATATTATAAGTAACGCCACCCTTGAGCATATTGTCAAGTATCGAACTTTCGATCCTGGTATAAATCTGTTCAGTCTCTGCCCCCGGGTTGGAACTATTTAAATTCTTAAAAGAGTAGCTGCTGGCGCCATTGGCATAACAATCCCTCAACTTTGTCCCGTTCTTATCGTAATCACTTGACCACTGGCAAACAATATCGGGGCCACTGCTGCCAAACGGGAAATCGATCGCATAGATTTGAATGCCGTAACTTTTCGCCGTTTTAACGCTATCAAGCGAACCGGACGAATCTATCCCGTCACTAAGGATGATGATGTATTTTTGACTGGCGCCGTAACACCCCAAAGTCTCATCAGTATCACAAGCATGCAGCATTTCCGTTGCTTTGATAATCGCTTCATTTGCTCCTGATTCGTTAGTCCCGTTTTTGTTATAATCGAGGTAAAAATCATATTTTCCCACAGCAGCATACTCGTATTGGTAATTTAAATTTCCCAAAGAATCAGAATTTCCATTCTTAAAATTAACCAAATTTTGAACATCACAAACCGGTACGGTCGATTGGGCCGTGCAAGAACCAAAACTTAGCGATCCCACGTAAATATTGCTTCTTTTTCCTTGACCGGCGCCATTAATATCATTGCTCATATTATAAAAACCAGTCAATCCGGCTTGAACTGCGGCTTTCAAGTTAGTCATATTAAATCGCGGCGGTCGTTGAGCTGCGGGATTTTCAAACCAGCCAAGATTGGACGCGTCTGTCACAAAAACCACTGCCTGAATATCGGGATGTTTTCCTTGAGCGTCGAAGTACTGGGCGGTAAATGATCCGCTCTTCACGCCGCGGCTATGGAGAATGTCATCCGATAACTGAAGTTGTTGTGTCTGACTCGGACCAATATTTAAAGTATTAGGAAGCGATATGGGTGAAGTTGGACCATCAGTTACCCATTGGCATTTATTGCAACAATTTGTGCTTAAATTGCTAAAATCGCATTGCTCGCCGAAATTAGTGGCGGAATGTTTAAGGATCATGATCGGATTAGATTTATCATTAGCAGTTTCTTGCGCGCCCTTAGAAAGTAATAGGCCGTCTTGGGCAACGCCATCGCCGCAGAAGCCGCCGTTGGCGGTAGCGCATTTATTGGTACAACCGTATTGCCAGAGAAAAGAGGACATGGAAGTCGTCGGCACGTTGCCCAAAATCAAACCGTTGTTATTTTTATAATTTTGGGCGCATTGCGGGGCCGTGAGCGGATTAGAAACGCCGGTGCACCCGCTGGCCCGAACGCACGCGACATAATCAATGCTGCCGTCTTTATTCAAGTATGCTCCGCAGTCGCAATCTTCATAGCCGTCGTTGGCATGGCCACCCTTGCTTTCGAAATTAGGAAACTGTTTGATTCCATCGCCGCAATAATTATTAACGCGCAGCGGAAAGGTGACCGTCGGGCTTGTCGCCCCATAAATATCAGACGCGCTGATCGTTATGTTATAGGGAACGGCGCTGGCGCTATCTTGAGTTGGCATGCCTCTGATAGTGTTGCCGTGTAAATACAGGCCGGAGGGAAGGCCATTGACCGTAATGGCTACTTGCTGGCCTTCGGGATCGGTGGCGTTAATCGCGCAACCGGTGTTGCCGTTGGGATTATCCATGTAAGTCATTCCCACCCGGGTGCTTTTATCGCAATTGAATGCCATGATGACCGGCGGTTTGTTAGTAATCTCCAGGCTAAACTGCTGACTGGTATAATTTTCGCATGGCGGCAAAGTATCAGACGCGGCTATCGAATAATTTTTTTCCAAGCCTGATTCATCAAAATAAGGCAAATCGTCTTTGGCTAAAGAGGCGATCTGATAATCAGTTTCCGGCGCCAAGGCAACGCCGGAATTTGATAAACTTTTATAATGCGTCGGACTATTCGGATTAGTTATATCCACAATTTCCAAAGTATTATCTCCCTGGCTGGCCACATAAGCATAGTTGCCGCTGACCTTAACCGAAACCGGATGAACCAAATGCGCGCCGCCATCGCCATTATTGATAATTCCCGCTTGTCGCATATTCGACGGATCAGAAATATCTATTATCTGCAGCGCACCGCTGTTATAAAGCGGCAAATAAGCATAATGTCCGTTGATTTCCAGGGAATACGGCCTCCCCGGCGAAGAAAACGATCCGGCAAAAGCGGGTGAAGTTTTGCTGGAAATATCAATGGCAACAATCGAAGCATCTTTCCAGTCATTTACAAAAGCATAATGGCCTGATAAAGCTGTTGCCAACGGCTGATTCAGGCTATTGCTGGTCAAACCCCCGATCAATGTCGGATTGGCAGGATTATTAATATCCACTATCTGGAAAGCATAGGCGCCGCCATTCCTTCTGGTTACGTAAGCGTAACCATTGTTGGTTATGACCGAATAAGGCTGAACGATAGCGACGCTATTGACGAATACGGGTTTGGTTTTATCGGAAACGTTAATAACGGAAAGGTTGCCGCCTTCCCAATCGGCCAGGTAAGCATAATTATTAACTACTGAAACGCCCAACGCGCCCGTCAGCTCGCTTAAACTGCCGGCGTGGGTGGGATTATTTTTCTTGGAAATATCCACTATTTCCAAAGCATTGTCGCCATGGCTCGCGATATAAGCATAATTGCCGGCGACGTACACAGAACCGGGATTACGCAACAGAGCTCCGCCATCGCCATTCTTGATTTGGCCGACCGCTTTAGGATTTGCCGGATTGGTAATATCGACGATGAGCATCGAGCTTCCCGCCCAGTTAACTACATAAGCATAATTATTGCTGATGAAAATATTATTGATAAAATCAAAATACGGCTGAGAAAGATTATTGGCTGGCGGAGTCGTGGGCTGAGTCGACGCCGAAACACAATTAGCCGTATTTTTAGCCGTGACTATTACATTATATTTTTCCGGAACAGCGACCGCGTAAGTCGGAACGGAAACATCGCAGCGGGCTCTGCCGTCGGAAGTAATAGAGAGCGGCTGATTGCATTGCAAGTCGATGATATTTCCCTGAACGGCAAAATCAAAAGTTAAGCCATCGTAATTTTTTCTGGAATTAAAAGCGTAAACGGGGAAATTAAGCTGTTTGCCCACCGTGACTTTTTGGTCGGCGACCGGATAGATAAAGCTCGCCCGCGAGCTGATATTGATTGGGCACGATTGAGAAAGCTGCCCGCTAACGCTGTCGCTTTTGTAAACGACCGTGATATCGAATATTCCGCCATCAGCGGCGTTAGCAGCGTCAATTTCTATTTTATGCGGGTCAGCGGTGCTCTTATAAGTGTAGCCCCGGGGCAGATTGTCAACGCGGAAGATGGATGGATTGTTTTGCGGATCGTTAACCGACACAAAACCGGTAAACGGCTGGTTTTGAGCGCCGATCAAGCTGCCGCAGCTGATAACCGGAACCGGAACGCGTGAATTGCTGCCGGGACAATAATCACTGGTAAAATCTCCAGTGGGATCAACAACGTATAATCCTGATTCCATTTCGGCGCAGACATTGAAATTTTTCCCCTTGGCATCGGTCGAATAGACTAAAACCCGGCTATCATAGGGCAGAGTCGGAGTTAGGTCGACAAATGAGCCGGCAAAACTTTTATCTTTGGCGTCCCAGCAAGTTAGCGGATCATATTTGGGATCGCCGCATCCGCCGATGAATTTATTGATCGGATCAAGGGGCGGGGCGCCGCCGATCTCGGCGGCGAATTCCTGATTCCAAGAAGGCCAAGTGGAAATTGTTTTTCCGGTCAGGTAAGTTCCCGAACCGAGCAGCGGATAATGGCCGACGCGATTGTTGTAAGAATCGATCTTTGATTTTAAATCACTGATGTCGCCCAAGCGCTTGATATCGCGGGTAATTCTGGCTTTTAAGCTGCCGCAATAACCGCCGCCGCAATCTTTATCCACCAAACAATATTGCTGACATGATCCCCGATTGCAAGTAAAGCCGTCGGGACAATCCCCGTCAGTACTGCAGGACGCGTTATCGCTCGATCTGCCGAAACAATTGCCATGTTCGGTTAAATTGGTATTAAAATTCCAATTGCTTAAAATTTTATTGAAGACCGTGATCGTTTCCGGACTTGCTTCTTGATTATACGAAATTAAGTAAATATTAGTATAAAGTTTGCTTTGCGAACCCAGGGCGCACGAACCGCTTGTCCCGTCGCAATCACTATCGCTGGCGCAGCTATTTCCATTATAAGCGTAGCTGACGCAAGTCGAATTAACGTTGGCCACGTTCACGAAAACTGTCCGGCCGTCTTGAATAGCCTGATAGCCGTCAA
Source organism: Patescibacteria group bacterium (assembly GCA_028707065.1). Classification (NCBI taxonomy): domain Bacteria; species Patescibacteria group bacterium. The sequence continues at coordinate 92,366 of JAQTUZ010000003.1, forward strand.
CCGTGAGCGGCGTGGGATTGCCGGTGAATTTTTTGCTTTTATACCAAGCTAACGGACTAAGGTGCTGGGGATTGGCCAGAACCCTGACGGCGATGGCATCGCCTTCCGCCGCCGCGTCTTTTTTTTCAAAAACAAAAAAACCGGTCACAAACAAGACGGCGATCATCACCGCTAAAAACGACTTAAATATTCTGTTTGTTTTTCCGGGCATATGGTTTATCTATGCAACTATACTATATCACAAAAAATATTATTTTTGAAATTTGAGTTTGAGTAATAATTTATAGTTGATTGGTTAATTAGTTGATTAGTTGTGTTTCAAAATAATTATCAAATAACATCGAAACCAGATGCTATAAAACTAATTAACCAATTAACTAATTAACTTATTTGACCCGTCCGTCGCTCGACATGCCGGCGATACTGTCATCTTCCAGCTTGGTGGTTTTCGGCACCGAATTCTTGGAGAGCGGCGCGCCGGTGTTCGCGTCGGTAGCCGTTACTTTCGACCCCGAAATCAAAACGATGATTTTATTGCGCTGGTCTTCGGCGGGAGTCAGACTGACGTCGAATTCAGCGCTGGCTTGAAAAACCGTGATGGGCAAGCGGCCGATCAGCCAGGTAACTTTCTTTGTGGAATTATCATAAGTCAAGCTGCCGACCGAGGTGCGATTACGAGCGCTCCATTCCACTCCGTTAGGCAAAACGGTTTCTACGCCGACCTCATTGAGATCATGCAAATTATTAGTCAAATTCCAATAAACTTTAAAGGTGGTAGTCTGGCCGACCGTCGGCGGCAGCGGACCATCGCCGACCGGCAAATTATTCTCGTCAAAATATCTGACCTGCTCTTTGAAGCCAAGATCGCTGTTGATGATGCTATTGATCGTATTGCTCTGATTGTCAATTCCGGCCGAAGATGAAGACGCGGTCGACGAACCGATTGCTCCTAACTTATCCAAGCCGCCCACCGCATACTGCGCGTAACTCGTGATCTTGAAACTTTTCCCCAGATCATTTTCTTTAAAAGGCAAAACATTGATGGCAAAATCGATCATTCCATTTTCGCCCACGTCAATCTTGCTCAAACCCGGAATTTCATTCTTGGTCCAGGTGACGGTATTCCCCATTTCCCGGCCTTTGCGGGCGTCGCTCAAGGTCGTCCAATCGATAAAATCGCTGTTCAATACCGCCATGATCACCACGTCCTGCATCGGGGCTTCGCCCTTATTGGCATAAGCGATGGAATAATTCAAAGTTTGGCCGAAATTCACCGCCTGATCATCGTTGGAACCGTTCAAGATCAAATTCAAATTAAGATCGCTCTTCATCACCTGAAAAGGGATCACTTGCGTGAGAAAAGGATAATCTTTATTGGCGATATTTTGGACAAAGGTCAAAATTATCTGTTGATTATCCGCGGTCTTATTTTTGATATGGTATTTTATGGTAAATTTTTCTTCCTTAGCCTGCAAACCGGAAATCAGCCAACTGTTGCCCGTCGGTTCTTTGACTTTTTCCACTTTGAGCGAGTTGCCGTTTTCCGCGCCGGCCGCGCCGTTATTGACGATCGTATCGTCCAGCACGATATTATCATCCTTCTGCATCCGCATCGTGAACTGGGGCAGATAATCGGCCTCCAGCGGTTTCAAATTAATGTCGATCCTTTCTCCCTGGCCCACCAAAGCCGTATTGGAAAAATCAAAAGTTGGTTCAAAGCCGATATCTTTGACCACCACGCTGGCGGAATTGTCTTTCTTGAATTCACTGGAAAAATTTTCCGGCGTATAGAGCATCTGTGCCAGAAAAATGCCAGCCGCCCCGACTTTATCGATAATCTTGCCCTTGATGATTATTTTTCCCGAGCTGCGCGCGTTGATCCGGCCGATATTCCAAGTATCATTATTGACATCGGCCGGCGGATTAGCGCTGGTAAAAACAAAATTACCCGGATAGTCAGCCTTGATATTCACGTTTTTCAGGCCAACATATTCTTGATTATTATAACTCAAGATAAAACTCATATCCTGTCCGGCCGAAATCGTATCCGGAGCGGCAACAGTAAGATCCACCGCCGTCGAATCAGTGCCGCGATTATAAACGATATAATAGAAGGCGCCCAGACCGAGAACGATTATTACCAAGGCGAAAACCAAAAGATTGAAAAACCAAAAAACGATTCCCTGTTTCCGGCGAATGTTCATGCGATTAACATCGATCTTCTGGCCTTGATCGTCTTGATAAATTTCGGACAAGCTGTCTTCGATCTCCGTTTCCCGTTTTTCTTCCATTTCTTTGTGCAGCTTTTTTCTTCTGGCCAATAATTTTTTGGCCAGATCCGATTTGCCCTCGATGTTTTCTTCGACGCGGACTTTGATACCCATAGTTTGGTTAATTGGTTGATTAGTTAATTAGTTGTTGGACAAATTAGCTAATCGACTCAAAACAAGAATCGGCTTAAAAATAATTCAATTTTTTTATAAAATAATCTTGATAACACTACAACTAATTAACTAATTAACCAATTAACTAATCAACTAATTACCTTCAATAACCGCTGCCCAATATTTGTCGCTGTCCAGCTTACCGCTCGCTTGCCAGCCGTTCGTGCCGATCGTCAAATCGGCGGGATAATTCCAATCGACTTTAAAATTGTCCGACAAAACCAGCGTGGAACTGACGATAGTGGAAACGGCGCCCGGCTGTTTCTGCCACATTAAAGAATAAACCAGCAGATCCTTATTTTCGGTTTTAACCATTTTATCAATCAACCCCTCCAGTCCCGGCCTGACCACGACCGGTTCGGTTTTCTTTTCTAACTTAAACGGCAAGCGATATTTAATAATAATGACCGCGGTTTGGCCCGGATCGACCATGCTCCAGTTGGCAAAAACGGTTTTGCCGCTGTCAAGATAAATCGTGGTGCTCGCGTGCGCGCTGTCGACAAAAGCATTGTCCCCTTCTTCGGCCGCGACATCAGGATCAAGCTGGCCGCTCGGATCGGGAATATTGAAATAAATCTTGTCCGGCGCTTGCCAGCCGCTCGCGTCGATCAATTGGCTCCCGGCCGGAACATAAATTCTCAGCCAATCAACGTTACGCTCGCCGGAAAAAAGCTGGCTCGTTGTCGCCGTATTGGCTCGCGTGATGGTCACGGTATCAATGATCGTTCCGTCAGCGGCGACATCAGCGCGCTGGTCGATCGTTTCTTTCATCAAGCGATCGCTCTTGCCGCCGGCGATATTAGTATCAGCCACTAATAAATAATCCTTACTGGTTTCTTTGATCCGGCCGCCCCAATTTCTCGCCTCAACTTCGGTTTGCAGATCCTGATCGGTTAAATACAACAAAATCTGCTTTTCATTCAAATCCAATTGCAGACCGGATAAGAGCGCGACGAATTTATCGCGGTCAAGGCGCCGGGGAATTTCCGCCATTAATTTTTGGATGAATTGGCCGATCACCTTTTTCGGCTTGTTTTCCGCCAGGTCATAAGGCAATTTCGCGTCAGCCGCTTTTTCTTGTTCGATGACCGTCCGTAAATTCGTCCAAAGATTATCGGCGGTCATTACCAGACCGTTAGTGTCAGTCATATCGATCGGACCGATAACCTGCAAAATACGCTCAAGCACCGTGGGCGTAAAAGCAATTACGCCATCCGTGGTCGGGCCGCCGCTCTTGGCATAAAACCAGCTTAACTTTTGCGCGCTTTTTTCCCAATCCGGCCACCAGTTGGCGTCCCAAAAATACCAGCGCGGATTGACCAAGGTTAAAGGTTGCGGCGGAATAATATATTTGCTCATTCCCCCTTTTGTGTCATAACTGCCGCCTGGCGGCGCTTCAATGCCGGTGATTTTTCCCCGGCTCAAATCAAGGAGAGCGTAGCTGCCGACAAAACCGCCGCTGGCCCTCATCTCGGCATTGTCTTCAAAGACGAGCAAATAGCGTTTATCTGCCTGGGCGCCGAGAAAAATATTTAATTTCTTCACCAAATCGATATTTTTCGACAGGATCATGTTCAAATCCGCCGCCTTTTGCTTCAAGGAATTGAATTGATCGTGATAAGCGGCCGGGATGGCGTTAACGTCGATCCTGGCTATCTCATCATTTATTTTTTTCGCGTCAGCTTCGGCTAAAACTTCATATCGCACAAAATCATCGATCTTGGCCGATAAAGCCTGGTCGTTCCGCTCCAGCAAGCTGTTGACCGCCAAAGTTAAATTATTTCCCAAACTCGCGGCATCTTCGCCGGCGGCGATGATTTCCCGGCTTTGCGCGGCCAAGCGGATCTCGCTGTTGGGAATAATTTTGCCCAGCTCAAAAATAATGCCGCTCACGGCCGAGAGATCGTTATTGGCCTGAGCAAAGCTTTCCCGCGCGGCATCGAAATTTTCACTGGCTTGTTTCAAATCTAATCCGTTTGCCGCGGCCGCCGCCGATTGCAGATCAGTGATGGCGCGGTCAGTCGCGCCCAAAACTTTGCCGCGCAGATCCCTGACCCCGACGGTATTATATAAATTCAATAGTCCCAGCGGCAGGATGATCAGCAAAGATAGAAAAACAAAAGTGAAAATATGGCGGAAGGGATGAAACTTTTTCTTTTTTAATTCCTCCGCCAGCACCCGTTGATAGAGATAATCTTCGGTGGTGCGGCCCAAAAGATAATGGATAACTTCGCGCGGAAACGACCAAAGCGATTGCCAGAAAACGCCGAACGAACCTTCGCGCGACGCCTCGAGCGAAGGAATGTTTTTTTTCTCGCGTTTTTTATCGGCCATCTTTCTGATAATGACGCCCCTCGCGCGCTTACCGCCCCGTTTCTTGGCCTGCCGAAAAAATATCAATTTGCCGATCCGCCAGAATAAAATCCAAATAAACCGGATAATAAATAGCGGCAGCCACCAGAGTTTTAAAACTCTGGTAAAAAAATTAAAAAATGAAACTAAAACATTTTGTTTTTTTTCTTCGTCATCCTCGTCCAGATATTCCTTGACGATTTCCCGCTCGATAAAATCTTCTTTCTTTTCCAACTTTTTATAATGACGCAAAAAATCAACGTGATGCGTCTTTTCTTTTTTGCCAAAAAAATTCAGGCGGAAAACAAAAAATCCGCCCTTAGTCTTTTGGGCAAGCGTAATTTCCGCTTTATTTTCCGGCTCCCGCATTTTCTTCAGATCAACCACGCGGCCGGCCTCATTTTTTTTGAAAAAATCATCCATTTTTTATTAAATCCAAAACATAAAATCCTAAATCCAAAACAAATTAAAAAAATTAAAATCTAAAATTATAAAATTTTTAATCTTTGATATTTAAATTTTAGATTTGTTTTGAATTTTGTGCTTAGGGTTTTGGATTTCTAAAAATTCAAGAAACATATCTGCTTAGTAGATCAAGATAGCTTCAATATACCGTTATAAACTTCTAAAGTCTGTCTGGCGCATTCCCACCAATTATATTTTTTAATCTGCTGGTGTCCTTTTTTGATCAGTACTTCGCGCAATTCTTGGTCGGCGTACAGGCGATCGATCTTCATAAACATATCAGCTTTATCGGTCGGATCAAAAAATAATGCCGCCTCGCCCAAAATTTCCGGCAGGCTCGCCCGGTTGGAACTCGCTACCGGGCAGCCCTTGGCCATCGCCTCCAAAGCCGGCAAGCCAAAACCCTCGTAAAACGAAGGAAAAACATAAAACAGCGCCTGCCGATAAAGAACTTCCAATTCCACGTCCGGAACATAGCCCGTGAAAATCACCGGGGACTCGGGTACGTTTTCGTTCCAAAGATTCAAGCTCGCCGCCTTTTCTTTCAATCGCTTGTAAAAATAATCCTCCTTGCCCACCAAAACCAGCCTTAAAGCCGGATATTTTTTGTGCAATTCAACAAAAACTTCGAGCAATGCTTCCAGATTTTTATGCGGATAAACATTGCCAACATACAAAATAAAGTTGTCAGCTATATTATAACTTAAAAGCGTCTTCCTGTCATCCATTTTTTTGACAAAAAGAGAATCATTGCCATGCGCCAGATTGGCCACGCCTTCATAAGTGACAACGACCTTGTCCGGACCGATCTTGAACTTGTCAACCACGTCTTTTTTGGTGAATTCCGAAACTGCGATCACCTTGCGGGCGCGCTTAACGGCCAAGGCGATAACGATCTGATAAAAAAAATTTTTTATTTTATACAACCAAGGCGATAAGGTGCTGGCGCGGATCGTGGGAAATTTTGTCAGGATCAAATCATGGATCGTCACCGTGAATCTTACTGGCATTAAAATCGGCACGTTAAAATGCGGAAAATGCATCAGATCAAGGCGCTCTCTCCAGACCAAGTATGGCAGGGAAATTTGTTCCGCCAAAGAATACCAGCGAGCCGTTACGGCGATTTTTTTTACTCGCGGCTCGGCTGACTCGAATTCGTCAAAATTTTGCGGACTTAAAAAGATCACGTACTCGTTTTGTTGATCGATCTTGATCACATTATCCACGACTTCCTGGACATATCGCCCCAATCCTTTGCCCAAAGGTCCGTAGAAACGGGCGTCGATCCCGATCCGCTTGGCTCTCATTTTTTGCGCATTGATCATAATGCCATTATATCAGGCTGATTACCCGCTTACAATGTGCATAACCTCTCTGGAAACGGCGATTTATAGTTGACAGAAATTGCAATAATACTTTAAATTTTAAAAACCGCGATCAGCCGGAAAAACAATGCCCAGCTGAAGGGACGCGAGCCATTTTAAGAATTGTGATTTTATGCTAAGCTATCGACAGATTAAGCGACAATCGCGCGCTCGGTTATGAATAAAAATTTTAAAAAAATATTAAGCATCAGCCTGGGAATACTATTCCTTATTTTTCTGATATTATTGCCGCAAATTTTAATCCAGAGCACGGTCAAAAGCGTCAATCTGGCGGTAAAATTAAAAAATGACGTGACGCGGAAAAAAATCGGCCAGCCGCCCATCGCGACGATCGAACCGATCGAGAAAGTAGGATTTTATCATTTTCTTCCCGGCGCCAAAACCTATTATTTGGGCTCTATCGACCAAGATCTGAACTGCCCTTCCTGTTCGGCTAAAACCGGTTCGGCCGGAACGACTTTGCGGCCCGAAGAACAAGTGATTACTGAAGCTGAAAATACGGGGGCGGAAATAATTTCTCTGGCCGATTCTGACTTCCAAAATACCAACGATTATAATTTTAATTTAGCCCGGCTGGCCAAACAAAACGGTTTTCACACCACCCTCTCTTACGACGGCTGCTTGGATTTAACAACTCTAAAAAATATTTTGCCCTTTCTGGACGCGGTAAAAATTGAAATAGGCAATAGGGAAAATAATTATTGCGCCAAAATTTCCGGGTCAGAACTTTCCGCCAGCGAAGCAAAAATTCAAGCGATCAAAGCCTCGGGCGTTCATCTGGAAATTGTCGATTATTTGAATCTTGCTTCGAGCACGACGATGGAAATAAATAAATTCATTACCGCGATCAGTGACAGCGCGGGAAAAGATTCGATCATTCATTTTTCTTCCAATGACGGGGCCGCCGCCGCTTCCACTACGCCAATGATCATCGCCGCCCGCGAACAAGCGCTGCGCGCCGGGTTCAAATATGTTTATATCGGCGGCTTTGATTATCCGCTGGGGGAAAATACTTATTGCGCCGACGGCACGGTCGCCTTGAATCGCCAAGACGATTATTTGCTGAAAAATAATCTTGTCGATGGCAAATGCGCCGACGACACGGCGATACCGGGAATCTGGAAATAAAAAAATATAACGCGAATACTACAAATTATACGCGAATACAGCGAACCATTTTTAATTCCCCTCTTGCTTGCCCCGCAAAGCGAAGCGATGCGTGGGGGAGGGGTGGCCCGCCCCGGGCGGGACGGGGTGTGTTATTAGTTTCGCAGAGTTCGTGGTATTAGCGTAAAATTCGTTGTATTCGTGTTATATAAACAAGGTTGATATTTTTAAAAACCTCGCCGCAAATTGGGCGAGGATTTTTTATTTTTAAAATGCAATACTAATAAATACGAATACATACTAATATGACGAATAATTTTTTAGCACGCATTCGTCATATTAGTATGTATTCGCAGATTAGTATTACATCTTCAACAAATAAAATAGTGGCAATAAAATCGCCAAGACTAACGAACCCCATTCGAAGATCGCCCACCACCAGGGCACGCCATAAGTATCCTGGCGCAGGGAAAAATAATCGCGCGCGAACCAGTCGTCAACTTCGTATTTACGGATGTGATGATCGCGATCTTTATTATCCTTAAATACCATGAGAATTTTTCCGCCATAAAAAAGTTTGAAAACTTTCTGCGAAAAAGGCAAAAATAATTTTACGCCCCAGCCGATCCCGAACAGATCTAAAAGCGGATGAGTCAAGGCCGCGACGCTGATCAATAAAGAAATTTTCCAGCCGCCGATCAGCCAGGTCAGCAGAAAAATTATCAGCGGCAATAAAAGCGAGTGGGAGAGATTGTCCCGATGCAGATGAAAATATTTCGAACGGTAGTTTAATTTTTTGTTGAGAAAATAACTCAAAATATCCGGGGAAAACCCCCAAAAAGCGCCAACGATCAAAAAAAGCGGCGTAATGTCAAAACCGAGCGCCTGGCCCAGAAATAAAAAAATTAATTCTCCGGCAATTAAGTGCTCAAACATTTTTTAGTTGATTAGTTGATTGGTTAATTAGTTGTATAGCATATTTATTTCTCTAAAATAAAAACATTACAACTAATTAACTAATCAACTAATTTACTATTATTATACCACAAAAAAACGGGGTTGCCTTTGGCTACAGCAACCCCTTAAGTGCAAACAGCTCCTGTCTCTCCCAGTTAACCCCAATCGCGCCTTAACCGCCAACGGGAGAAGGCGACCATCCGGTCGGGCCAGAGACTCAGACCGAGTTATGCTTGCACCACAACATCGGGTTTATCACCTGACGTTTTTGTATGATTTAATTTTCTGATTCAATTCTTTTCCTCTCCGCCCGGATCCGGTCCATCTCGGTCAGGTATTTTTTGCGCATCCGGATATTTTTCGGGGTAATTTCCAAATATTCATCTTCTTTCATAATTTCCAAACCGCGCTCTAAAGTAACCGGCAAAGCTGGAGTTAATAAGATCGCTTCGTCAGAACCGGAAGCTCTCATATTGGACAAGCGCTTGCCCTTGATCGGATTAACGGTAAGATCATTGCCCTTGGCCACATTACCCACCACCATTCCTTCATAAACTTCAGTATTGGGATCAATATATAAAGCGCCGCGCTCCTGCAGATTCCAAAGCGAAAAAGCCAGCGCCTTCCCCTGCTCCTGGGAAACCATCGAACCAAGGTCGTGCTTTTCGATTTCGCCGGCGAACGGCTTAAAACCGATGAAGCGCGCGCAGAGAATTCCTTCGCCGCGGGTATCCATGATGAATTCGCCGCGGTAGCCTAAGAGCCCGCGGGTCGGTATTTCGAACACGATCCTGGTCTGGCCGAATTCCGGTTTCATTTCTGTCATTCTCCCCTTCCGCTTGGACATTTTCTCGATCACGACGCCAGTCATATTTTCCGGCACGTCGATCACGGCTTCTTCGTACGGCTCCAAAGTCTGGCCGTCTTTTTCCTTATAAATAACGGTCGGCTGGGAAACTTGCAACTCAAAACCTTCGCGGCGCATATTTTCCAAAAGGATGGCGATATGCATTTCGCCGCGGCCGTAAACTTTATAAAATTCGCCGGAGGAAAAATCGACTTTCAAGCCGACGTTAACTTCCAGTTCCTTCTCTAATCTTTCTTTGATCTGCCGGCTGGTGACATATTTGCCGTCGCGTCCGGCAAACGGCGAATTGTTCACTAAAAAATTCAAGGAAATGGTCGGCTCATCGATATCGATCGCCGGCAGCGGTTCTTGCGCGTCGTTCTGGCAGATCGTTTCGCCGATATAAATATCCGGCAAACCGGCCAGCATGATAATATCTCCGGCCTCGGCCTGCGCTTCTTCTTCACGCTTCAAGCCTTTGAAAGTGAAAAGTTTGGTGATTTTTCCGGTACGAATTCCGCCGGTCGGCTGTTTGATGATTACGTTATCAGTTGATTTGATCGTGCCTTCATAAATCCGGCAGATCGCCAAGCGGCCGATGAAATTATCATAAGCCAGATTAAACGGCTGCAAGCGGAAAGGCTTGGCCGATAATTCAGCCGAAGAAGCGACCGGAACGTGCTCTAAAACAGTATCCAGAATCGGCGACAGATCTTTGGCCTCGTCTTCCATTTTCAATTTAGCGATGCCGGCGCGGGCCGCGGCATAGACGACCGGAAAATCCAATTGCTCGTCATTAGCGCCTAAATCCAAAAATAATTCAAAGATCATTTCTTCGACAGTTTCGACGCGGGCGGCCGGCTTATCGATCTTATTGATAACCACGATCGGTTTCAAACCGAGCTCCAAGGCTTTTTTCAAAACAAATTTAGTCTGCGGCATCGGGCCTTCCTGCGCGTCAACGACCAGCAAAACCGAATCGATCGAACGCAAAACGCGCTCGACTTCGGAACCGAAATCGGCGTGGCCGGGCGTATCGACGATGTTTATTTTCGTCCCTTTATAGATAACCGAGGTATTTTTGGAATAAATCGTAATGCCGCGCTCCTGTTCCAGAGCGTTCGAGTCCATGCTGACGCCTTCCTCGGCCATGCCGGTTTGGCGCATCAGCGCGTCGGTTAAAGTTGTCTTGCCATGATCGACGTGCGCGATAATGGCTATATTACGTATATCCATAAACTTACTTGTGTATATAATGCGAACCTACGAATTTTACGCGAATACCGCAAACTATTTATCGAATAAATTCTAGTAATTCGTTAAATCTATTCGTGGTATTCGCGAACAATTCATGGTATTCGTATTATATAACCGCCATATCAGTAACGAGTCATTAAAATAAAAAACTGCCCGGAAAAAGCAGAATTAACTGACTTATTAAAGATAATTATATATTAAAAATCTAAAAAAGTCAAATACTACAGCAAATTATCTTAAAAATATGGGCAATATTGACATTATATTAAAAATATGATATTGTGCTAACCAGTTCAAATTAAGCTGTATTTTACAACCCATTCCAATCCAAAGAAAGGATAAGTTATGAAAAGACTTATCGCCTTGTTGTTCGTCGTTTTAACGTTGTCGTTGGCCTGCAGCAAAACCATTGTCGGGCCAATCCATCACGACCAATCCCCTGCCTTGTATGTTTCTCTGGACAGCGCCAACGCGTTGACGACCAAACTCCCCTATCAACTGGGCGGATGCGTCACTCAATTTTTGGCGGCCGTAAAATTGCAGGCCAAGGACAGTCTGGTGCAGATCGACACCCTCAAAGTATTTTGTTCCGCATCAACGCCGGCCAATATTTTCTGCAATCTGCTTCTGGTCGATGATCAAGGCAATGTGCTTGCTGCCAATCCCAATGTGCAGTCGACGACAATTTTCACCAACGTCGGCAAGATCGGTGATCAGGCCCGGACAATTTATCTGAAAGCTGATTTGAATAAAATCGGCAAAGATGAAGTCGGACAGATCAATGCCACGGCGAGTTTCCGCTTCGGTGGCATTGCCGCTAGCTACGCAGGAAGTAAAAAAGCGATTTCTAACATCCGCTACGAGAACGATTCCAGTCTTGAGCAAACCAATCCGTCACAAACTATCACCGTCGTTGCGGCCAAAATCGCCGCGGTTGATTTGGTCAATTCTAATGAAACAGCGGCGGTAGCGGCAAAAATCAGCGGAACCGGCTGGTGCAATGTGGCGATTATCAAAGTGGCAACCTCCGCCTCCTCAAACACCATCGCGAACGGCGATCCGGCTCGAATAATTTTGGATAAGATCAGAGTTAATATCCAAAAAAATTCAGGGATGACGATTAGCGAGGCGCAAATCGGTCGCGTTCGACCGAGCGATATTTACTTCCTTTCCGCCACTTATTCGGCCACTACTGAATTTGACATGACCCAGCCGTCGATTGGATCCGATGAAGAAATCGATCCCGTGAGCTCGGTCTATTATCTCGTTAGAGTAAATATTTCCGCGTTAGCCCCGGGCGGCCAGAACTGGATCGAAGTCGATCTTAACGATCTGGAAGGCGATGCCACCTCGGCCAATTTTGTCTGGCGCGACGGCAGCGACGCCGCGCAAAAATTTCCCCTTAAGCTTACACTCAACCAGCTTACTGGAAACAAAATTACCGAGTAGCAAAATAAGCGATTCAAACCCAAGCCCTTGGAAAACCAGGGGCTTGCTTTTTTATCAGGAAATAAAAATCCCCTGTTCTTTCAAACAAGGGATTTGATCGCTTTTTTATAAAGCGATTTTGCGGCGGATCACTTTATACGGAGATTACCCGTATATCCTGGTTGAGGGACAATGTTTGATCGAAGCTTCAGGAACAACGCTTCCGACTTCGCCATTTAAGCTGCCGCAATCAAAAATGCCGAATCGAATTAAAATAACGATAAATGAATTTGATTCGGGTTCAGTTTTAAGCGTTAATGAAGCCCCGATAAAACCTTGGCTAAAAATCAAAGCGGGATTGCTGTTTGATTCAACTGAAGGATTCGCGAGATTGAGTTCATACTCGACAACTCCGCCAACTTTTACCAGAGGATTTTTTTTCTTTTCTCCATGTCCCCCATTCTCTCTGTTTGTGTTCGCGATCATTGCCGCAACTATCTTATCGAAAGTTTGGGCTAACCAATTCCGATCGTGCAAACGATTTTCTTTTCCGAACAATGCCCGCAAAGCTCCAGAATCAACCACGCAAGCATGCGGACTTGATTCAACTCTCAAAGTGTCCATCTACTTTCCTCCTAATTTTGGAGTGATTTAAAAAAGAACAGTTAATTTTTCCCAATTAAAAAACCCGCCTAATTTTTCATTAGCGAGCTGAAACTAATTCAGATTGGTTTGTTTATATTAACGCGGCTACAGTATTCTTCGATCTCCATTTCTTAGACGGAAAAGTTTCTTTGAAAAATCATGACGAACTTCTCCCCAAAAAATAAAAAATGATTATGACGTAATCTTAGAATATAATATTTTATTTGTCAACAGTTTTTCGTCAATAACCCCCTCTACTTTTTGCAATAGTAATAGGAATTCAAACCGTTCTCCGACCAGACCGGACAGGCGGCGCAGATACAGCCTTTCGAAGCGACCTCGCATTGGCTTTTTCCTTTGGCGCAGAATAATTTATCCGCGTTTTTTTTCAGGCATTCATCAGCTTGATAGCTCGGGCAGCCGAGACAAATGCACTTCTTAAAATTTTCCGGAGTATTGGTCACTGCTGACATAAAATTTAGTAATTATTTTTTAATTTATACTAAAATCATTTTTCCAATCGGTCGTTTTCGCCTCGCGCGCCAATTTAGCCGCCAGCATCACATTAGAGGCCAAAGAATAAATTTCTTTGGTGAAACAATCGCTCAGCACGATCTTTTTATCTTCGTAAGTCGGATTGCAGACCGAAGACATCGCGTACATATTATTGAACGGCGGGAACAACATCCCGAAGTGCGACAAAGTCATCATCAAGCAGCTGATCGCCATCGAAGTCCCCTCTTCATGGCCGGCGGTGATGATGCCGCCGATCTTGCCGGAAAACCGGCGCAAAAATCCGCTTCCGGGCACGTCATAATCAACATTCATTTGAACGAATTTCGTGTGCTTGATATTCAATTCCTTGTCTTTGGGCGAATCCGGATTAGCTGGCGGCAAGCTACCGTCCAAACTGATACAGCGATCGATAAAAGTCGCCATTAGAGTGGAAATTTTAAAATTATTGACCGGCGTGGCGAAAATGATCGCGTCCGCGTCTAAAATTTTATCATAAAGAATATTGCTCATATCATCGGCGCGGTCAGTCCCTTTGGGATAGCAGGAACAATAAAAATGGCATTGGGTATTGGTCGTGGAATAACAGGCCTTGCAATATTTGATATGATGATCGCGCAAAGAAATAAATTCGGTTTTAGCGCCTTGCTCTTCACAAAATTTCAAGCAGCGTTTCAATAATTCGGCCGTGTTGGAATCCTCCTGGGCCATATCATTTACGTCCCGGGCTGAACCGGAAATGCCCAGCACTTTTATCTCGCCGGTTTTCGGAGTCCCTAAACGCTCGGCCTCTTTGATCGTGGCTTCGCGGATTTCCTTAAATCTTGCCAGTGTCTTCTCATCAATTTCCAAAACTTTCATCAACTCTTCGTCGGAATATTTTAAATCATTGGCCATAATTGTTTGATGAATTAATTATCTTCTCTGATAATTATAGCAAATCTGGCACAAATTGAAAAAGACAAAAAAACCACAAAAAAACCGGCCAAAAAGGCCGGATTTATTTTACAAGCTCGGGAGCTTGGATTCGAACCAAGATTATCGCGTCCAGAGCGCGACGTCTTACCTTTGGACGACTCCCGAAAAATATAATCAATATTTTTAGTATTTTCTAAACTTTAACAAATTAATGATCGCTTCAACTTCCGCTTTCCTTGAAATTTGCACCACATTTTCGCCTTTGTGCGGATGGAAACCTAATCCGCGCAAAAGAAAATAAACAATTCTTAAAAGCGATTTATTGCAATTTTTGAAAAAAAATTTATAAGTATAGGTTGGGGCATGAACGCAATATGATCCCTCGGCCTCATAAAGTCCTCTTAAAAATCTTATCTTATAATCTTCACGGGGTAAAACCCAACCTGGTATTTTAAAAACGATGCCCTTCTTAGGGCCGACGGGAATCTGCAATCTTTTGCTTATAAACTTTTCATAAATAGTGACTGTGGTACAATTTGAATGGCTCTTTTTGCCAACATGAGACTTCCTATAAAAGACGCTTTCAACTAAAAAGGCGACTCTCTTTATCAATCCCTGGTTATTGCTGTTCAAAGAAATTCTCAACACTTCCGTTCTTTGAAGGGCGCCTAAATAACCATCACCCAAAACCATACCTATCAATTCCGCCAAATCGCCGTTCCTTTCCAGCTCCGGATAATGCGAACGAATTAAACCGTTCTTTTTCGCTTTTTCCCTCCATTTAAAAAAATTGTCTATTTTTTTAACCTTTAACGTATTGGAAATTTTCAAAACAGAAGGATGCGTGTATTTAGTTTTCCCCTTATTCCAACTTGATTTCATATGCTTTAAATATAACATGAAAATCAAGTTTTTCCTACCATTAGACGATCTCCCAAAATCAATTATGAATTATTAATTATAAATTTATAATAAAAGCACCTGAAAATTGGCGCTAAAAAAATATTAAATCATTTGCGTCAGCCTGTCAATTTATAATTAATAATTTATAATTTATTATCCCACTATTTTCCCCCCGAAAGTTTTCAAGAGATCAGACATCATATCATTCCCCTTCTCATTTTCCGGCGGCAGTTCATCAGCCGGAACTTCGAGCTCGATATCATTTTCCGGCGCAGCAACTTTATTGCCCGCTTCAGCAACTTCCATATTTTCATCGATCACCGCTTCAATAATTAATTGTGTGCCGTAAACTTCGCGCAGCACATTCTGCACGATCTCTTTCATCTTGGCTTCATTGATGCGGTCTTTATGGAACTTGTATTTAAAGGCCAGACAAAGCTTATTACCGTGGAGATCCCGCGGCTGGCAAAGATGCAGGATGAACGACAGGGAATGATTGTATTTTTTTATCTTGGCCAAGACTTCGCTCCAGCGGGACATGATCTTTTCCTGATCAGGAACCGCGCCGCCCGAAAATTTAATCGGCTCTCCAGAATCAATTTTTTTTTCATTTTCAGGACCGGCGCTGGCCGTCCGACTTTTCGCCGCTCCTTCGACAGCCGCGCTAACGGCCGCCTTTGCCGGTGATACTTTTTCCAGGCACAATTCAGCGATTGCCAATTCTACCGGCAATTGGATGATAAAGCTGTTTTTCATCTCCGCTTTCGCCGCAATCATTTTTTCCAAGATCGCGATCAAATATCCGATCTCTAAATTTTTCTTCAGATCATTGATCTTAATTTCAAAACTCTCGCCGATATCAAGGCCAAGGCGTTCGCCGAGGCTTGGATTGATCTTGGACAATAAAATTTTCCGCAAAATTTCCACGAAGTCCCCGACGAACTTTTCCGGATCAACGCCGTCGTCGATGAATTTATTGATCAAAGCGATGGCGCCGGAGGCATCCTTCTTGATTAAAAATTCCAACAATTTGATAATTTCGGCAATGTCCGATCGGGGTATCACCAAATCCGCTTCGGCGCGGGTGATCTCTTTGCCCGAGATCGAAACCAATTGGCCCAAAAGGCTTTCGGCATCGCGCATATGGCCCTCGGCCTGGCGGGCGATGGCTTCCAAGATTTCACGATCCGCCTTGATCCCCTCCTGCTTAATGATATAAGATAGTTTTTTAACCGTATCCTCGATGCTGATGCGGCGGAAATCAAAGCGTTCGCAGCGCGAGATGATCGTGGCCGGAACCTTATGGATTTCCGTCGTGCAGAGAATAAAAATTACGTGCGCCGGCGGCTCTTCGATCAATTTTAACAGCGCGTTAAAGGCCGAGATGGAAAGCATATGCACTTCGTCGATGATAAAAACTTTATATTTATATTTGCTTGGCGTAACGCGGGCGGAAGCGATGATATTTTCCCGCACATTATCCACGCCGGTATGCGAAGCCGCGTCGATCTCCACGATATCCAGACTGCGGCCGGCTATAATTTCCAAACAGGACGAACATTTATCGCAAGGCTCGAACTCCCCTTCTTTGCGATTTAGACAATTCACCGCTTTTGCCATCAAGCGGGCAAAAGTCGTCTTGCCGACGGCTCTAGGACCGCAAAAAAGATAGGCATGGGCGATCTTGCCCGTGCCGATCTCGTTTTGCAGAGTAATTTTGATATGATTCTGCCCCACCGCTTCCTTAAAAGTCTGGGGACGATATTTTCTATACAGCGTTGCCATAAGGGAAATTAGAAATTAGAAATTAGAAATTTGGAAACTAATTTCCAATTTCAAATTTCCAATTTCTGCTTGATTCAGTAAAAAATCTTACTTTAAAAAAAACTATTTACTCTTAATAACATTATCTACCGCTCCCCAGGCGCTGTCGCCGGCGATCGGAACGAGCAAGACAACCTTGTCGCCCTGAATGCCTTTGTAATAAGTGATGCTCGCCGTGATGACGCGGAACTTTTTATGTTCAGCCTTAACCAGATAATTCCCGTTGGCGTCTTTTTCCAGTTTGCCGATCAAGCGTTTTCTTTCCACCGGCTTGGTTTGTTTATAAATAAAAGTGCCGCGGTCCGTAATCGTCAATTTTAGCATATCGCCTTCCACTAATTTTGATTTGGAAGCGTAGTTGGCCGGGACGCTGTATTCTTTGCCGTCCGGACCGATCATATTTTCGCCGTTAAAAACCCCTTCGATAACTTTGCCGCCTTCTTCTTCGTCAGCGATCAAGCCGTCGCTTATTTCACCAATACTGATGCGCTCTTCATCGCCATCATCAAGCAAACCGCCGAATAATGAAACCAAATTGACGGAACTTTTTTGAATATTTTCCAAAAGCTGTTTGGCTAAAATAATTTTTGATTTGGAAACGATAACGCTGTCTTCACTGACATATTCTCCGTCGTCTCCATCGGAATCCTCTTCCAAATCTTCATCTTCATCCTCGCCCTCGTCTTCGGTCAGATCGCTTTCTTCAACTTCATCCTCGTCCGCCGTAGCTTTAGCGAAGGCGGGCTCGTCCGCCGTAGCCTTGGCGAAGGCGGATTCATCAGCTTCCATTTCTTCTTCCGCCTCATCTTCCTCCGCCTGCTCGTCGCTTTCCTCCTCATCGGCAATCAAAGGATTAACAGCGGCAGGAGCAAAGATCGGCGGCGATACTTTCAAATCATCCTCTTCATCCAAATCAAAATCCTCGTCCTCGTCCACCGTAGCTTTAGCGAAGGTGGGCTCGTCCGCCACAACCTCATCGGCGGAAACGGGCTCGTCCGCTTCTTCGTCTAAATCTTCTTCCAAATTTTCTTCAGCCTCGTTTAAAATTTCATCATTGTCGGTAAGGTCATCAGACCCTAAACCGGCATTAAAATTAGAAATTGGCATATTTTTGTTTTTATTTTCACCCAAAGGGTGATCACCCCTTGGGTGAAGTTTTTGTCTTTATTTATACCTACATGATATATGAAAAAAGCCCCTTTTTCAAGGGGCTTAAATCGTTCGGTTTTACTTGGCAAGATTGATGAACGGCAGCGTCGCGTCCGGTATCATCTGCGTCGGGAGCTTGCCGTCCCATTTTTCCACGGCCTTCAAATTGACATATTCCCGGCCGCCCTGCTGGGTGATGGCCTGGGCCTGGATTTGGATGGCTTTAGCCTCGGCCTCGGCCTGGGCAAGCCGCTGTTCAGCTTCCAGTTTTACTCTTTCCAAATCATTTCTGGCCTTAAGAGCCTGCTGCTGGGAAACCTGTTTTGATTCAACGGCTTTCTCGTATTCGTCGCTGAAAGAAAAATCAGTAATGGAAAATTCAACCACATTGAAATAAACCGATAATCTTTTCAAAAGCTCTTCTTTGATGCTTTCTTTGACTTTCGGCCTGGCCTCGATCAATTCCTGGGCGGTAAAATTGGCCACGCCAGCCTTAACGCTCTCCTGGATCGCCGGATCGATCAATCTTGCTTGATAATCTTTGCCGACCTCCTGCCATAATTTATTTACGCTTTGCGGCTTGATGTTGTAATTCAAAGCCAAAGTGGCGTTAACGGTCTGGATGTCCTTTGAATAAGCCAGAGTTTTCGTTTCAATCTTTAAAGTCTTAACATCTAATTTTATCACCTGTTGATAGATCGGAATCCTAAAATGCAAGCCTTCTTCCATAATTTCTCCGGAAACCGCTCCCCAATTAAGCACGACCCCCCTTTCTCCGGCCGGTATGATCACGAAAGGATTCAAGGCCGAAAAAATAATGATGGCGATGATTATTCCGCCTGCCCACAAAGTTAATTTTTTCATTTGTTTAGTTTGGTTCCGGCAAAATCTCGCCAAGCGGATTCTGCCGAAGCGGCGCGATAGCGTCAAAATCCCCGGTAAGAGATTATGACGAAACCAAATTCGCGCATTAAAAATTTATTATCTATCTTTTATCATTCAAATACCGCGCTCATTCATCAGAACAGCGTCAGGCGTTTATTGATCTCCGCCTCGATTAACGCCCGATCGCGCCCGTATTTAAGGCGGCTTAAAGTTCTTATTTTTCCGGCGACTTCCGGCCGATCCTGGCCCGGCAAGGGCCACATCGTGCGCATCGAGAAGGGGCGCGAGGCGGTGTTGTCGATTAATAATTTAACGTAAGCGGTGTAAGCCTCGATGTTGATCAGGTCATATTCGTTAAAAACCGGGGAATATTCCTTGGCCAAAATTTCCGCGTCTTCCGAACCGATCTTAAAAGCGAACCAGCTTCCGACGTTGCCAAACACGGCCGAACGGATCGCCTCCCCTTCTTTGCCGAGCTGGCCGAGATATTGATGGGCGATGATCATATTCAAACCGTATTTGCGCGCTTCCGACAAAATCGTATTGATCGAGTCAGTGGTAAAGTTTTGGAATTCATCGATGTATAAATAAAAATCTTTGCGCGCCGAATCAGGCATATCGGCGCGGGATAAAGCCGCCATCAAAATTTTGCCGACGATGAGCAAGCCGAGCAAATAAGCGTTCATATCGCCGATCTTTCCTTTGGACAGATCGACTAAAAGGATTTTTTGCTTATCCATCACGTCGCGCAGGTTGAAGGAGCTTTTCTGCTGGCCGATGATCGGACGCATCGTATCATTGGAAACGAATTGCGTCAATTTGGAAGTGATATAAGGCACGATATTGGCGAGCGCCGCTTCGCCGCCGGCTTTTTCCGCCTGCTTCTGCCAGAAATCAACCACGGTGATGTCCGGGCAATTTTGGATTTTCAATTTGCGGAAATCCGGATCGGATAAAACTCTGGGCACTTCCATCAGAGTCGAACCGGATTCGACGTGCGACATGATCAGCAATAAAGCATTGCGCATATACTGCTCGAACATCGGGCCGCCGGTGGTTTTCAAATCATATAATTTGTCAAAAATCTTGATCAGTTCATTGATGACGAAAGTTTTCTGTTCCGGATAGCGCTCGTCGAATTCGATCAGATTCAAACCCATCGGCCGTTCCATATCGGCCGGCGAAAACAAGATGACATCTTCGGCGCGCTCGGGCGGAATGCGACGCAAGATATCTTCGATCAGATCGCCATGCGGATCCATCACGCAGACTCCTTCGCCGTTCAAAATATCCTGAATCGCCAAACCGGCGATCAAGACCGATTTACCCGTACCGGATTTGCCGATGATGTACATATGGCGGCGCCGGTCAGCCCGCTTAATGCGGATTTCTTTGGCCACGCCGCGATAAACATTTTTCCCCAAAACTATTCCCTCGGTAGGGATATTCGACGGCGCCGGTGCTTGTCGCGCCGTCAACCAGGCGATGTTGGGCGTTTCCAAATTTTTCAGAGGAAAATGATAAATGCTGTCCAGCTCCTCGGTGTTCAAAATAAAGCTGATCCGCTCGTTAAAGCGGCGATAAATGAAATCACGGACGACCCCGCCGTTGAACCGATAATTCTTTTGCTTGAAAATATTGCCATATTCATAATAATTATATTCGGCGAACGCGTTGGCCATATTCAAAAGATAGGCCTTGCCGTTAGGCTCATTATTAGTGCTGACAATAACGCGGATATTGACATCAAGACCGGCCTTGGAATTTTTTTCTTCCATGCTCTTGAGCATCTCCTCTTCCATCTGGGATAATTTTTTCGGCTCCTTTTTCTCCTTTTCCCGTTCGCTTTTCGGCTTGGCTTCTTTCGCCACGCTGCCCAAAAAATTCAAGACCTGATTAAACACGCCGCCGCCGATCGCTTCGCCTACTTTTTTGCCGCGATTGACTTCCCGCACCACTGCCGAAATTTTCCGATGCCAGGAACCTCTGGCAGATCGAACCACCAGCTGTACCGCCATTGATTCGTCCTTATCCAATTTGCTCATCACGTTAACCAGCGAATTCATCGGATCGATCTCCATTTTATTGTAAGTGCGGAGAGGAAAAACAAAACTTTTCCTGGTTTTCAAAACACTGGCGAAAACCTTGGCGGACGGATTGAAAATGTTATAATCCGGCACTTCTTCAACCAGCGCGTCCGGATAATGAGCGTGAATTTGCTGTTCGATATAGCGCGCCGATTCCGCGGGCGTTACCACGTAAAAATAAATTTTCTTTTCCGAGGCGACGATCTCGAAAGAAAAATGATCCGCCCTGCCCACCAGCCAGGCCTTAAGCCCGCGCTGGGCCCGAGCCCCGCCGATACTGTTAAAAATCGCTTCGCCCACGGCGATTTCTTCGCGCAACTCCTGCACGGTTTGCTCTTTTCTCTCCTCGCCCGGTTTTTCTTTGGGTAATCTGACCATAAAAACCGTCTGGGTCAGATATTGATTGCGGACAAAATAATTGCGCAAAATTCTCAAGGCGATCAAAACGATAATTAAAAAAATAGCCGCGATGGCGACATAAAAAATAATTGACAGCCAATCGACGTTGGCCGGCGCGGAATAAATATTGGGATAATTTACGGCGTAATCCATATATACAAATCATGGAGCAAAGAACAAAGAACACAAATATCGAAAATAAACACTTACAAAGTTATTTGCTCCATGCTCTTTGCTCTATGTTCTATGCTCTTTTTTTAATTTAATGATCTCGTCCGCTTTGATCTTCGCTTCCTGCTCCAAGAAGAATTTATTGACCCCGGGAATTAGCGAAAGCCATTTGCGGATCAGATTAACTATCTTGCCAATATTAATTTTTGTTTTTTCCAAGAGCTTTTCGATTTTTTTGGCGGTTTTTTCCCCTTCTTTGCGAAATTCCGCCTGCTTTTCCAAGGGCAAGCCTAAATAAATCTCCTCTAATCCGACAGACAGAAAATTCTCGATCTGTTTTTCCCGCTCCTCATATTCGGAAATCACGCTCTTGACCGGCCGGGCCGCGGCCGGCGCTGCCGCGGGAATTTCCCCGATTTTTTCCTGGGCTTTTTGCGCGGCTTGCTCCGCCTTTTCCAAAGTCAAATCTGGCCGTTCGCTGGGAACGCCGGTTTCAGCCTCGATTTTCTTCGGAGCTTCGAGATTTGACCCGATATTCAATTCAGTTGGCATATCTTAAGTATAACATAAATTAAGGGTAGATAAAACTCTGAATTATAATCCGAACCTACGAAATACCCGAATACAACGAACATTTTCATCCGAAAATTTCTTATTAATCTTGTATTCGTTTCGCAGCCGTTTGTAGTATTCGGATTTTTCGTGGGTTCGGATTATTTGTGCTATAATATAATCATTGCTAACAAGGAGAAAATGTCCCACTACAAAAAAATCACCAAAAACATCCAGGAGCTCGTCATCACCGGCGGCAAAGGCGGCAACGCGATCCGCTGGTTTAATATTGCCAATCCGGGCAAGGAAGAATTGGATTTTCTGCGCAAGATGAAAAAATACAGTTTTGATTTTCATGAATTGCGCGCTTCCTCGGTCAAGGTGCAGGCCGAACGCCCGATCATCGAACAAAAAGGAAAATATTTTTTTCTCATCCTTCATTTTCCGGTTTTCAAAGATGAGGAAATCGTCGCCGCTGAAATCGATTTTTTCATCGCTCACGGATTATTGATTACCCTGCATGACGGCCGGCTAAAAATTCTCGATGACTTTTTCAACACCGCCAGAAAAGACGGCTCTTCTTTGATGGTCAAAAAATTCCCTTCTTCAGCCGTGCTCTTGGCCGAACTGCTGGAAAAATTAGTGACTGATTGCTATGGAATAATGGATAAAAATAATGTCAAAATAAACGCGGTGGAAAAAATGATCTTTGCCAACGAACAAAAAAAATCCGTCGCCCGGATCCTGGAACTGGAGCACAACATCATCAACATCCGCCGCACCATGCTCAATCACAAAAATATTTTAAAGAGGCTGGTGCAGATGAAAAGCTCGATCATCCCGCCGGCGGTGATCAAATCTTTTTATTACAATCTGATCGAACAGACCAAGCGGATCTGGGAATTTTCCGAAAGCCAGAAAGAAACCGTCGAGGCGCTGCGCTCGGCCAACGAATCGCTTTTGGATTTCCGCACTAGCAGCATCATCAAAACTTTGACCATCGTTTCAGTGATCTTCGCCCCGCTCTCTTTTATTGTCGCTCTGCTGACTATAAGCGTTCAAAACGGAATGCCGCTGCTCGATACGCCCAACGGTTTTTGGATCGTCACTTATGGCTTAGGCCTTCTCGCCGCCCTGATGCTGCTATTTTTTGTGAGGAAAAAATGGCTCTGAACCAATTACAAATTATGCCGACGTAAAGTCGGCATCCCGAGCTTGCCTCGGGAAAAATTAAAAATATTTTAAAAAGAGGCGCTAGATGCCTCTTTTTTTGATGAATTTTCAGTTGCCTTAGAAATGTTTGTGAAAAAAAACATTGATCCTCGATTGCTTTTGTTTTTCTTGCCTCAGATAAGCGGCAAGCGTATTAATCCAGCTCAATGGCTGATTTAAATAATGCTTTTTCCAAAGGCGCATTTCATATTTATCCAGCAGTTTGTCTTCAATGGACAAATGAATGTGGCAAAGAATCACCCGGGCGATTTGCGCCGACCAAAGCAGGTCATTGTCATTCTCTTTTCCGATTAACTCTTCGATGATCTGAAAAAGTCCTTCCCGATCAAGCGACCGCAAAACTTTTAAGGGAAATCGCCCGATTAAGGCCGAACGTGAATCAAAATCATCATTATTGGCCGCAACCAACGCCAACAAATCCGGCCACCAGGGCATAGTTCTGACATCGACTCCGGGATTAGCCGCCATAAATCCTCCTTTGAAAAGGTACGTGATTATTTCAATAACTTTTTAATATCCGCTAATGTTTCAACTTTAACGAATTCCTGACGCATTTCGGCCGCACCCGGCATTCCCTTTACATACCAGCACAAATGCTTGCGCATTTCAAGTATCCCCCGCCTGCCCTTGAACTTTTCCATCAGTTTGGCATGCTCCAGCGCAATTTTAAAAATATTCCCCTCTAGAGAGGCCCGTCTCGCCAAGGCTTCGCCGAGGCGGAGGTGGCTCGCACCGCGCGAGGCGGGCCTTGCCCAGCGTAGCTCCGCCTCGGAGCGAAGTTGGGGTGTGTTACGCTCACTTTTACGAAAAACATTTTTTATTTGCGCAAAAATTTGCGGACGCCCGCACGCTCCCTGGCCGATTCCGATTCCATCCGCACCAGTTTTTTTGAGCATTATTTCAGCGTCTTCTAAATTATTTATCCCGCCATTAGCCAGTACGATACCTTTGAATTTTTTCTTAACTCGATTGATAATTCCATAATCAACTGGCCCGGCAAATCCCTGCGCCAAAGTCCGGCCATGAACCATGATCGCGGCGATCGGCAAATCTTTCATCTTATCGATAAATTCCAAAGCGGATATTTTTCCGGCATGGGCGCGGATCTTCACTGAGACTGGCAATTTTGTATTAGCCAGAACCGCCTCAATGACGCGCCGCGACTGATTCAAGTCCTGAAATAATTTCGCGCCAGAACAAGACTTGATTATTTTCATCACCGGACAGCCGAAATTTATATCGATCCCGTCCGGCTTGATTTTCTTCTCGATTATTTTCACCGCCTTGATAAAATGCTCAGGATTGTTGCCGAAAAGCTGAACCACGAATTTCGCCCCGCCATTTTTTCTATACACATCTAAAAGCCCGCTCGTTCTCTTGCTGTCATAGAACAAGCCGGCCGCCGAGATCATTTCGCTATAAACCACATCGGCGCCATACTTGCCGCACAGATACCGGAAAGCCGCGTCGGTAATCCCCGCCATCGGCGCCAGCGCCAATATAGGCCTGCCCTGAGCGGAGCCGAAGGGTTTTTTCAATTTTTCCCAAAAATTATTCATGAATTGATTATAACAAAGTAATTCAAAAATAAAAGAGCCGAGAACGATTTGTGATCGTCCTCGGCTCATTATGTTTTGCGGCAATCGCCTGGTTAGCGAAGCCGGCAAGAATTCGCTCTCTTTAACACTGCTCCATTCGACAAGCGTATTAGAAAGAACCCGTTAGTAGCACGGCCGGAATTTATAATTCGTCCTGATAAATCAACCAGACAAGCCCTGGAAATTATTCCCGATGACCTAGCCTGCGGTCTGGCGATTACTGCAACCGTGGCTCGATTAATGTCTGATAAGGAAATTATTTGCAGATAAGCTACCTTGCCCAAATTACTGACGCACTCCACTCTGACCAGCGCACCGTCAACCATTTCCCCCGGCAGCGCTTGATAAACATTAACGCTTACGTCTGAACTCACGAACTCGTGATAGCTCAATCGTCTGATGGTGTCGTCTTGGCCGCTGGCAAATAAATATATGCCAATTCCGACCCGCACCACAATTATTCCATAGGCATTTACCGAACTGTCGAAAATCGACGTATAGATCAAACTCTTCTCGACCACCAAGTACTTGTTTATTTGAGTGGGAATGGCCAGCCAACCGGCAAAGCTTTGCACCGTATACCAGTTATTCATAATCGAATTGCTCAAGCTGCCAATGGCTGATTGTCGCCCGCGCCAATACAGATCATCGGTCCAAATCACATGATTACAGGCCGAACCGTCATTTCTCACCACGACAAAACTCGAATCGCGGCTGATAGTATCGTTGGCGCAAGAAGGCCCATGGGGATGCTGAGCAAAAGATATGGCCGCCAACAACAACAAAAACCCGCAACTGCCAATCATTTTTTTCATACTTCTTCTCCCTTTGGTAAATGTGTTTGTTATTATTAAAAAACAATCATATTTGCAATGTCTGTGACAGACAATAGCATACATTTACCGATTTGTCAATGTCAAAATAAAAAAGAGCCGGGGACGAATGCAATCGTCCTCGGCTCATATTGTTTTGCGGCAATCGCTTGGTTAGCGATGCCGATTAAAGATCGTGGTTTTAGTCGCTCCGTCCGACATCTGAATAATCCTCAGTCCGGATGTGGCATAATTTGCGCCAGTGATTTTCCTACCCCTTATGTCGAAAGCGGCATTTTGGGCGGAATATTTCCGAATGGGCGCGCTTTTTAAAACCGGTTTTGAAATTGCCGTCGGATTTATCGGACCTCCAAGTTCACAGATTTCGACCGTATACTTCGCGGCCGGATCCGGAATTTCTACCGTCCATTGTCCGTTGGCGTCGGCGAAGGAATCTTTCTGCCAAAGCTTACCTCTCTGGAAAGAAAAAACATTAATCGCTGCGTTCGAACTAGTCTTAATCGTCAGCTTATCGCCAACAATCTCCGACGTATAACGAGCCGATGAAGCCCTTTTGAACAAGGAGACATTCCCGACCGTTTCTGACATCGGTTTTCCAAAACCAAGATCTTTGACGGCAGGGTCGATGGGGTTATTTAGCCAGACATTTAGAAGTGTCGGGCCAACAACTTTAGTCGGCATTGATTGTCCCGGAAGAATCATTTTTCCGTAATTCTTTCCGGACTGTACGTATCGCTCCCTATTACCGAGAACTCCATGTCCGATAAATCCGATATAGCTCACCAGGTCAGCGGAGGTAACAAGGCCATCGCCGTTTATATCACCCCTGATCCCGTCTAACTTTCTGAAAGTAAATCCCCTGCTTATTTCTTCTCCTTGCCCGGGGAATTGCTCTCCGCTAGAAATCGCGGCATCCATAACGACATATCCGACTTTATTGTCAGCAATATCATTTAATCGGATGCCAGAAAAATAAACAAGCATGCAACGAGTCATATAATATGAGCTCGTTTTTGCGAGAGCCATAATATCCCAGATGGGCGTAGAATCGTTAATGAAATAGGAGACCTTGTCAGAGTCATCCGACCAATAATAATCACAAACCCTGAGATTTGTTTGACTGAAAAAACCGTTTATGTCCCAACCGGTCGACGTGGTTTTTATGCCCCACATTTTCCCGTTGGCAGCACTGCCGCTGAACGGGCCGTTATTTGATACGTGCAATATTCCATCGAAACGCTCTCCGGGCAAGAGATAATAATTGCTTGCCGTGTCATAAAAGTAAAACCGAAAATCAGGCTGAGCGATCGAAGAGACCGACGACAATAAGCAGACGAACAGCGAAAAAATGAGCTTTTTCATAAAAACCCCTTTCTGTTTGTTAGGAGATATTGAATTGTAAACAGCAAACTGCTTTCAGAATTATGTTAAAACAATAGCATAGTTCTCACTTTTTGTCAATCAAGCCAAACAAAAAACGCCAACTTTGGCGACTTTTACCCTCTTTGTCATCCTGCCTGCCCGCCTTCTTGTCCGCCTCGGGCGGAGGGAGGGAGCGCCGTGCGAAGGATCTATTTTCCGATAAATCTTTAAAATGTTATAAAGAATTAGAACGATGATATTGGATTAACTTTATCGATAAAAAATTTTACCTCGATAATTTCTGCTTTACACAAAATAGATCCCTCGTCAGGGACTCGGGATGACAAAAAAGAGAAAGCCGGGATTATGGAAAAATCGGTTTTTATTTCTAACTTCTTACTTCTTATTTATCTTCATCCCCTCCTTCGTGTCCTCAATAGAAAATCCTTTGGCTTCAATTTCCGCACGCAAACGATCTGACTCCGGCCAATTTTTTTCCGCGCGGGCTTTAGCGCGCGCCTCGACCAGAACGCCAACTTCGGCGGGAACTGTTTCCTGATCCTGGCCCCGGCAGAGTCTCTCGGAGAGGACTCTGCCGAAATTTAAGCCGAGCACGCGATCAAAATCTAAAATCGTTGCCAACTTATCCCCTGACAACAAATTTGATTTTAAAACTTCCTGCAGAACCGATAAAGCGGCCGGAGTATTAAAATCATCATTAACAGCGGTTACGAATTTTTTTCTATATTCCGCGCTTAACACACCCCCCACTTCGTTCTGCTCCGCAGAACTTCGCGGGGCAAGCCGTCCGCGCGGCGCGTCCACCCCTCTTGATAGAGGGGAATTTTTTAGCACGCTAATCTGAGAGTATAAATGTTCCAGTCCGTTTTGGGCGGCCTGCAAAGCTTCCCAGGTAAAATTCTGCGGAGAGCGATAATTGGCGGAAAGAAAATAATATCTTAAAGCTAAGGGTGAAAAACCTTTCTCTTTTACTTCGGCCAAGGTAAAACCAGTGCCTTGAGACTTGGCCATTTTTTCTTCGTTCACTAAAAGATGTTCGTTGTGCAGCCAATAATTTACATATTTAACGCCGTTGGCCGCTTCGGATTGAGCGATCTCGTTGGTGTGATGAACCGGAATATGCTCGATGCCGCCCATATGGACGTCCAAGGTCGGACCAAGATATTTTTTACTCATCGCCGAACACTCGATATGCCAGCCGGGAAAACCTTCACCCGATTTCACCAAAGGCGATTTGAACGGAGATTTCCAAAACTGCAAAGCATTGGCGTGAACGCCGGCGCGAAAAAACCACAAGGCAAAATCTCGCGGATGTTTTTTAGCCGGATCGGTTACGTCGCCCGAACCCTCCCCGATGATATTTTTTTCCAGATTTTGCCGCGAGAGTTCTGTGTAATTGGGAAATTTGGAAACATCAAAATAAATCGCGAGCGGCGTGGCATAAGCAAAGCCTTTTTTTAATAAAATTTTAACCATCGCCTGCATCTCTTTAATGTGCTTGGTGGCGCGCGGTTTTTTCCACGGTTCTTTAATATTCAAATCAACCGCGGCTTGTTCATATTCCTGAATGTATTTTTTTGCAACATCTAATGGAGATTTTCGAAAATCTTCATCAATAACGTATCCATTTTTATCTTTAACTAAGTTTTCGTAACCACAAAACGGACATACATGAACATTGTTCGAAAACGTTCCGGTCGCAAAAGCTTTTTTCGTTACGGCTATTCCCGAATTAAAAATCTTTTGACATTTTTTACACTTAACACCTAATCCCGTAGTTGTCATCTTGTCCTCGCCTTCATCCTCATCCGAAGTCATATGTCCGACATCGGTATAATTTTTGACATACTTAACTTTATAGCCGTCATATTCAAAAACCCGGCGGATAATATCACCCAAGACCGCGGCGCGAAGATTGCCCAGATGCTGGGTCCAATAAACCGTCGGCCCGCATTGATAAAACCCAACTACGCCCTTTTTCAAAGGCTTGAATTCCTCCTTTTTCTTAGTGAGCGTGTTATACAAATATATTTTCTCCATATATCTATATTGTAAAGAAATCTGATAAAATTAGCAAATAAAAAAAGGCCGCTCGACAAAGTCTGGCGGCCGAAATCTTCAAACCTTTTTTTGCATTGCTTCTTTGACTTTCTCAAGGCCTAGCCCGTCTTCTTTAGCGACGATCCGGCGGAAATAACAGGTCAAATATGAATTTCCGTTGTCATCTTTCACATGGCAGGCACCGCCCCGGGGTTTAACCATGAAAAGAAGCGAATCCTGTTCGCAGTTAGTGAAGACGTCAACAAGTTCAAGCTGGTCGCCGGAAGTTTTTCCCTTTTGCCAAAGACGATTGCGAGTGGTTGACCACATTGTTGCCAGGTCGTCTCTCAAGGAAGCATAAAATGCTGCCTTGTTAATATAGCCCTCGATCAGCACGAGGAGAGTATCGGCATCCTGGATCGTTACCCTCATCACGTTTCTTCTGGACGTCTTGGCGACCTTCTTTATTTTGGTGAAATCCAGCATCAGCACATTTCCCGTTTCTCTTACCTTATTCTTTAAGTCAGACATACAACCTCCTGCTTGGTTTGGGTTTAAGTTATCAAATGTGTAACTTTAAAAATTATCATAATCCGCTATGACAGTCAAACAAAAGGCAGAATCCCGATGATGAGATTCTGCCAGAGCCAGCAAAGTTTTTATTATTTTTACTTTACAACTTTTGACTTTCAACTTCCGGTTTAAGCCATTTCGCGAAAATCCAGCCGGCGATGATCGCGTTGATCAAGCCGGAAATCAGCCAGCTGGCAATCATCATCAGAGAAACTTTAAAAGTAGAATAGGAAATCAGCATGCCGGGAATTCCGGCCAACACAAAATATCCCAAGCCGAAATTGATCCCCCTGATCCAAACTTGCGCGCCTTTGATCTTGTCTTTGACCATGTCCCAGAAAAAAGCCAGGATAATGCCCAGGACAAAAGGATAGAGAAAATAAAGCGACATCAGCGGATCAGACCAAGGACGAAAGATCGCCGGATTGGCATACTCGGCATTGATCGCCGGATAGATCATAGTGAATAACCGCGAAATGGCCAAACCGACGACTAACATGGCCAAACCCGCTAATAAACCAAAAATTAAATTCTTTTTCATAAATTTTTAATTTATAATTTGTAATTTTAATTTATTTAAGTCCATCGATCTCGTCGATCCTGACCTTGTGCCGATGGCCGGAGTTGTCGCGATAGCGGACATAATATTCGATCCCGTCGGGAAATCTTTTCAGATGCTCCAAGAATCGGGCATTAAAGGAAACAAAATAATCCAGATCGATCTTCTCAAAACCGTTGCCGGGAATAACGATCGTCCGCCGAGTGGCGCCGATGCGCTCGGAAGTCGGCCTGACTTCCAGTTCAAAATTACTGTGATCGAATTTGATCAACAGCTTGGGCTGATCGACCGCTCCGGCGCCGTAGGAAATATTCACGAAATCGGCGAACATGCGAAAAATAAAAGTAACGTCCTTGAGCGCGCCATAAGGCCGGCGCGCCAAATCTTTGAAGGCGGAAATTTTAAAACCGTCGCGCTTGCCCTCGGCGCTAACTCTCAGATGGATCTTGGCGATGCGGATATTGGCCGTCACCTGCCGGCGCATAATCTTCACCGTTTCATAAGTCATGTACGCGTAAACAGCCGTGATCAGCACCAAGATCAAGTTGGCGTATTGGTTGGAACTTTCTAAAATTTTATTGATAACTTCAAGCATATTATAGGCAATTTCATTATACCATAAATTTGTCAAATAAAAAACCGCCGATTTGCTGTCTCAGCGGTCGATCATATCCTTGCGGACAGATCATTCTTTCTTTTTAAGTATTTTCATTCCCTGATTGGTCACTCTGACGCGATAACCATCTGAGGCCAATTTGCCTATCTTATACGGCATATCGATGCCCAGATCGTAAGCGCCTTTTATAATATCCAGGAATGATGAAGTTCCCTCTTTGCCGCTCTTTCCCCCCAGTTTGTTTATTTCGGGCATAAGGTAAACGGTAACCTGCTCACCGTCATCTTTTTGGATTTTGAGCGTCATCCTCAGGCTATCACCGGCGACGACAACCCCCTCAAACTCCTCAAAGCCAGTCACGACTATCCCGACTACCGGAACGCTTTTTCCTCCAGCTCCAGGGATCATCGTTCACCTCCTTCTTTTTTAAAAAAATGTTCAGCTGTCTTTTATTCATTTTTATCGCGCTTTGGCAAAATTGTCAAGGGTTTTTTGATAATTTTCACGGTTGACGTCGCGACTGCGGAAAAATTTTCCAATTTGTACAAAGTAAAAATATCATCGGTCGATTTTATTTTCTGCAAAACCAAACCAGCTTGTTTTAATTTGCCATCATTCAAATATTTAAAATCCTTCTCCGGAAAAGTAAAATTGAAATAATAAACCGGGATATATTTGGCTAATTTTTGATAAATAATTAACATGGCCGGATCGGTAAGATTATTAACAACGACCTTGCGCTCGGGGAAAAATATCTTATCATGATAGCGGGTGATGATCACGGCCGACGGTTCGGTAAGCCTGAGCACCTGGTCATATTCCGATTTCAAAACTTGGTTATTGGAATCGACATAGAGCAGGCCCTCTTTGGAACCGCTGACCAAAAAATTGGCGGAAAAGAAAAAAATAAAAATTATGATGACCGCCTGCGTGGCGCCGATGCTAAATGTCCGGGACGGCCATTGGAGCAGAAAAAAATTCTTAAACTTATTGGAACTGATCTTAACCGCGACTTCACTATTTTCAGTATCGCGCGCAAAGATCGCCCAGGACAAACGAGAGATAAAAAAAGCCGCGAACGGCATCGCCCCTAAATAGATTGGCAGCCAATAACGGGTGTAAGAATTGCCGATAGTGATTTCGTTAAGATTGGGATTATCATTGAATACCCAGCTGCCGTAATATAAGACCAAAATCGCGCTGGCAATAAAGTAAGCGAAGAAATACGCCCAATATTTTTTCTTCCATTTCCAAACCCGGGTCATGAACAGGATCAGTCCCAGAAAAGCCGGCCAAAAGAGCAAGGGAAACATTTTCGGAAAATAATTTTTAAAATTCTGCCCGGCCTGATTATAATTCAAGCCGAAATAAAAAACAGTATTTTTGATTTTATTCAACGGTTCAAGAATGTAGGAAAATTGTCCCTTGACGACGGTCTTGGTCAAAACAACGCCCTCGGCCGCGACCGTGGTTATTGAGCGATTTATCTCCACGTAGCCGCCGTTGCTATAGCCGCCGTAGAGGATTTCGTTCCAAAAAAGCACCGGCACGAAAGGCAAGGCAACGAAACAAACAATGATGATCAATTTCAATATCCCGATCTTTTTTAAATTGAACAGCCAAAGGACAATAAGCGCCGGTAGCAGCCAAATGGCCTCGGAAGTTCTGGTGATCAGGGCGCCGCCGACGAACAATCCGCCTAAAGCGGCCAGGAATAAATTTAACCAATCCATCTGCCAAAACCGCCAAGAAAAAAATTTATTTTTTCTCGGCGCGCGCGTCGCGGCTAAAACAATAAAATACAGGCTGATGACCAATAAAGAAACAAATAAAACATTATGAAACAGGCTGTGCACCGAATAAAAATAAAATACCGGAAAACTTAAAAGTAAAAGCGAGCTTAGGAAGGCCACCCGCGGCGTAAAAATCTTCTTGATCAAAAGATAATAAAAGAAAAAAGCCAGCGCCGCGAAAAACGGGGTCAAGAATGGGATGACTTTGACTGAAATTAACTTGGCAATCGTACCGTAGATCAGAATGACGCCCAAAAAACTCACGGGTTTGAGCAGGCCATTGTCGCTGCGGAAGCTTCTCGGCTGCATGATCTCAGAAACGAACGGATTATATTTTTCGTAAATAGTCAGCTGGCCGGTTTGGGCGTAAAGTTTGGCAAAAATATAATTGGCTGTTTCATCAGGCGAACCCCATTTGACAAAACCATCGCGCTGCGTAAAAGCGATAAAACCGCAAGCGGCCGCAAAAAATACTGCTGCCAAGAGAACAACGCAGATTTCCCGCCAAAATCTTCTAATAAAACTTATTATTTTGGTCATATAATACGAATACTACGAATTGTACGCGAATACTACAAACCATTGTTATTCCCCTCTCGAGAGGGGTGGCAGGCCGCCTCGGCCTGACGGGGTGTGTTATTCGATTCGTGGAGTTCGCGGTATTCGCGAATAATTCGTAGTATTCGCATTATAGGTTATCAAAAAATGCGGATTTTAGCAAGAAAAAAGCCCATGACCGTAATCACAGGCTTAAGAAGATTCAATTCGTTCCCGGCGAGAATATATTTGGGGGCAAAGGCGGTTCCGGCGGTTCCGTCCAATCGCCGCAACAGCCTAAACAACCTTTCCAAATATCGCCTATTTCGCCTCCGCATTCTTTGCAGGATTTTTTACAGTTTTGTCTTTGCTCTTTGGCCCGCTGATTTTTTACACTGTCTTCAATCACCCGCAAACTGTCATGCCGGTCCAAGCTGTCGCGATATGCCTTGCCGTAGAGCGTCCATCCGCAACACATTGCGCAGGGATTATTGGAATTGCGGCAACATTTTTTATTCTTGGTTTTTGATCCGGTTACCGCCGCATTACGTTTTTCCGTTGGCCGTGCTGCCAATTTAATTTTTTCCGCGGCCAGCTGGCAACCGGCAAACCGTTCATGCAATAAGATTAAGCCTTCAAGCACCCCGACGCTGGCTATTTCCTGCTTGCCATACTCGCTGCAGGAAATATCATGATGCCACGCACGATAAGCGCAATGATAGCCCTTGTGCGGCGAAACAAAACGCTGATAAAGATCAATGGAGAATGCCCACGTTTCCTTGAAAGAAAACAGCACCATCATCAGCGCCGCGAAGCAAGCCGTTGATAAAAACACTCTCTTTATCAGCTTAATGTGCTTTTTGAGAAATTTCATAATGAAACCTCCTCTTGTTTTTAAGGATCGACCAAATATAAAGGTAAGCTTATATAAACACAGTAATAATTAAATGTCAATGGCACTTTTTTATTAAAGGATATGTTTGCTCAATAAAAAAGCGCAAGTCGGGAAAACTTGCGCCTTAGGTGAAACCGATTCTTGTTTATCGTCAGTTAAGACGAAAAAGGTGCTCGCCATTTATCCCAGTATTTGGCCCGGACCAGATGATCGTGTCGGAAGATGAAGTTGGCTTCATGGTTCCCCAGCCATTGCCCAGCGTCAAATAATTTCCCAGCATGCTGCAGGAAAATGAAGCGCGCGATCCGTATGGCCAGCCCAGATAAGCGACGAACAAATCGGCTTTGATAAGAAAAATATCATTGCCGCCGAAAGAATAAGGGCTAGGCGGTTTTTGGTAAGAAGAATAAAGTCCTAAAAACGGATGAGCGGAATCAGCCTGATCGTAATCGCCGATCTTGACCGGCAACCTTACCGCGCGCGCTTTAAAATCAAAAACGCTGGTATCGGTCTGGCAATGAACATTGATATCCGCGACACTGTCGCCGGAAAAGGATGCGCCCGAAACTGACAGACTTGAATTATTATTCCCGCATTTCCATGCCGAGCCTGACCAGATAAAAACCATCGGCCGGCCGCCTTGTTTTCCCACATAAGCGGAAAAATAGATCCCCGGCTCCGGTTCCTTCTGCTCTCCGCTATTTGCCGGATTGGAACAATTACTGATCGCCGTCAAACAAACCAATACCGTTAAATTGATGATTTTTATCATTTGCTTTCCCTTTCAACGAATATTTATGATTAAACGAACCAATTGCTTCTTACCATAAATATTAACAAAAATCAAGGCAGGCAGGTAATGTGCGCGCACCTATTGCACTTTCCGCTAGCTTGATACATATGTCAAAAACTATGCCAAAATCAACTAAAGAATTCACTGATCAAGCTGATTTTTTTAAAAAGAGCGTGCCTTATAACACGCTCTTGATTGTAATATCATTTCAATCTTTTAGCGGCCACAACCATCCATACCGACTAGCTGGATGCTGGTTGAGTCGCTTCTAAACCATTGGAGCAGCCCGGTTAACGGCTGAGGTGATATTGGATTATAACTTATGTACCCCCAGTTTCGACCAGTCAGAAGCAGTTTCGGCGGATTGCCATCCCTAAAATTGGTACACATCTCCTCGGCGAAAAAGTTCATATTCTGCGGACCAATAATGGTCGCTTCCCCGACAGCACCGATGATATTACCAGCATCAGTAATAGCAAAGACGTAGGAGTTATCATGAGTTCCGTAGATTCCGCTGAACGGGTGCGAAGAATCCGCTACACCATAATCATTGGATAAAATAGGCAAGCGAACAGTTCTGGCGTTAAAGACCATGCCGTCGACATATTTCAACACCAGATTCGCAACACTATCGCCCATGAAAGATTCACAGCTGTTGACCGAAATCGCATTCTTGCTTTCGCTGCCGACTCTCCAAGAAGATCCGCTCCAGATAAACACTTGCGGCGACTGATATTGCGGCACCGGCGATAAATAATATATTCCGGCTACCGGCTGCTTGGTGCTTGCGGAAGAAACAGAATTTGAGCAACCTGCCAAAATAGCCAAAACATTTAATAAAACTAACGCCAAAAACAACTTAAACATAAAACCCCCTCGGATGGATTGTTTAGGAACATTCTGTTCAACTAATCCGCACTTTATCACACTTTACAACTCTTGTCAATATGTTTCTTCCTGAATATTTGCTAAAATAAGATTATGAAAATAAATTTTAAAAAACAATTATTTTATTTGGCGCTCGCCGCGATTTGCCTGGTTTCCGTTTCTGGCGCGGTGATTTATTATTTTTACGCCTTGAATTGGCTGGGGATTTCGCTAGTTCTGATCTTGTCCGGCTTGGGTGTTTGGTATTTTGCCCGCCTGCTTTTTGTGCAAAAAAAAGAGACGTTCGGCACTGATGATATAGCGGAAAAATTCATTATCAAAAAAACTGAAATTGACTGGAAAAAAATCACCATAACTTCCGCTTGGCTCGTTCCTTATTTTATTTTTTTACTTTTTACTTTTTACTTTTTACTTAAGGTTCGGACCGACGCAGCCCTGACTTCCCCCTGGCAGGTTGTTTCAGTAAAATTTTTCATCTTTTATATTTTGGCGACCGCCTATTTGCTCTGGTTGATCATTAGAAATTCCAAATTTACGCTCTGGCTGATTATGGCCCATTATTTTTTATCTTTTTCTGCCTTATGGATTGTGTTTAAAATCGGCTATGGCTATGATCCTTTCATCCACCAAGCCACGGCTGATTTAATCGATAAGCAAGGCGCAGTCTTTCCCAAGACGCCATATTATCTTGGCCAATACGCGCTAATCTTATTCGCCCATAAATTATTTTTCCTCCCGATCGTCTGGGCCGACAAACTTTTAGTCCCCCTTCTCGCCGCTTTAGCTTTACCGCCCACAATTTATCTTTTCTTAAAAAAACGCTGTTCAAACTTATCATTTGTAATTTGTAATTTGTCATTATTAATTTTATTGATTCTCCCCTTCTCCGTCTTCACCTTAACCGTTCCGCAAAACTTGGCCTATCTATTTTTATTGCTTTCGATCTTTTTTTCGCTCTTCGCGCGCGAACGCATTGAAATAATTTTAAGTTTTCTTTTAGCCGGCGCGGCCTTAGCGACTCATCCGATCGCCGGCATTCCGGCTTTACTTTTTGCTTTAGCTGCGCTCATCGCCCGCCAGCCGGGCAACCGGATTTTCTTTACGCCAAAAAATAACAGCGAGGACGGCGAAATTTGCCTGGACAAACCCCGCGAAGGAATCTTGCGCATTAAAACTATAAAAATCTCGGAAAAAAAACATTGGCATTTTTCTTTCCGAACAATCAGCGATTTTTTTCTAGGCAAAAATATTTTCTATGTTCTGAT
The DNA here is from genome assembly GCA_028707065.1 of Patescibacteria group bacterium. Lineage (NCBI taxonomy): Bacteria > Patescibacteria group bacterium. Next base: position 129,660 of record JAQTUZ010000003.1, read on the forward strand.
CGCCTTGCTGACGGCGGTGGTTCTGCCGCTACTCTTTTATTTATCCGGCAAAAATTCCACTGGTTCAACCGGCGGAGAATCAACGGCAGCCGGATTTATTATGCCGGGCATCGCCTTTCCGCGGCAAGAAAATATTTTCCTAAATTTTATTTATTTTTTCCTAAGCAATGAATGGCTGGTTTTGATCGTCTTAGCCTTGGCGGCCGGTTACGCGATCTATCGCTATCGTGATAAATTTCCGGAATTAGTTTTATTAGGCAGCATAGCCATTAGCTTATTAGTCGCTTATTTTATAACCAAGCAATTAAATTTTAACTTCCTTATCAGTTACGAGCGCAATGACTACGCGCAAAGAATTTTATTCGCGGCTTTTATTTTTCTCATTCCGGTTTTGGCAATTTTAGCGGGCAAACTTATTGAGCTAATCCTTTCAGCACGGCCATTGCTTAAATATTCTTGGCTGGCATTGTTGGTAATTCTTATCGCTGTTTCGCTTTATGGCTCTTATCCGCGGCTCGACCGATATTTTAATTCTCGCGGATTCTCGGTCGGCGCCGATGATCTTGCCGCGGTGAATTGGATCGCGCAAGATGCCGGAAATACGCCGTATGTCGTTTTAGCCGATCAGCAAGTTTCCGTCGGCGCGCTCTGGACTTTCGGCTTTTCTCATTATTACAAATCCCCCCTCCTTCCTAAGGATGGGGTGTCCTCCCCTCCTTCCCAAGGAGGGGTTGGGGGTGGTTCTGCGGGAGGTGGTTCTGAAATCTATTTTTACCCGATTCCGACCGGCGGGCCGCTTTACCAAATTTACTTGAATATGGTTTATCAAAAACCCGACCGCGCCACCGCTTTGCAAGCGTCAGATTTAACCGGCGCCAGCACCGTCTATTTTATAATCAACAAATATTGGACCGACTTTGACAAAATCGTCGAACAAGCTAAAATAGAAGCTGGCTCTTTTCAAAATATTAATAACGGACAAATTTATATTTTCAAATACACCAAATAGGAGGATTTATGGATGATCCTTTTTATAATCTATTTTTTCCGATCGGCCCCATGAAAAAAACGGTAAAAGAACCTGGAGCTGCAACCATTTCCGGCAAAGATCCCTTACGGCCATTCATTAACCGAGCTCAACAGGAATTCGCCGGTCTTTTCGAAAAACCAATAGAGAGGGTGACGGTAAAAAGAGAATTACCAGATAACGAATTCGAAATCATTAGCAAGCGGGGTGAAGTTTTTTACATCCACTAAGAAACTTTCGTATTTGCCAACCAAAAACCGCCTGATCAGAAACGATCGGCGGTTATTTTTTATAAAAAAATATTTCTTCTCTCTTATCTCTTAATTCTTCTCTGTGTCAGATTCGCTTCAGCCACTTCAAAATCACCCAGGCGATCGCGCCGCCGGCTAAAGCCGTGGCGAATTGCGGCCAAGAGACCATTCTGGCCGCCGCGACAGCCATTTCTTTTTTTAAGATCAAACTGATCATCAAATTAGCATTAAACCAGATGAAAAGATATTTGAGCGCGCCGCCGACCACCACGCCGATCCAGAATCCGTTAAACTGGCTTTTGGCCGCGCGATAAAAATAATCAATGCTCAAAATAAAAATCACATTACCGATCATGATGAATGGCACCACCGGCGCCAAGACCGCCGGCAATAATCCGCCGGCCAAAGCCATCACGCTCGGAATCAGACTCATCAGCATTGCCGCGCGGATTCCGACAATGAATAATATCAAGATCAAAAGCGCATTGATGATCGGACCGGTAATCCACTGGATGTGAATGATAAACGGCAAAAAAGTAACGACTGAGGCTAAGCCGATAAAATTAGCGATCGCGGCCGCATCAACTTTTACCGCGGCTTGTTCTTGAATGTAGGACATATTGCATTGTAATACTAATAGATACGAATACATACTAATATGACGAATGTGTGCTAAACAATAATTCGTTATATTAGTATGTATTCGTGGATTAGTATTACATTATTACGCCGACTAAATAATAATAAGGCTCTTGGCTTTGACTGATTTGATTTTGTTGAATTTTGCGGCCAACCCCTTGATATCGGCCGCTGTTCCCTCGACAACCAAAACGATCATTCCGGAACATCGCGCAATACAGGAAGGAGCGAGATTAACCCCCAAACGCACGCGAATCAAACGTCCCGAATCAGTCATAATTTTTTGCAGTTTTTGGGCGTTAGCGTGCCGGTCGTCGCTCAAAATGGTGATGGTAGCAAGATGTTTAGTCATATATTTGTATGATGTATAAAGTATGATGTATTATGTATGATAAAAAAATGCTTTACACATTATACATAATACATTATACAAAATCTATTGAATTGAAAGTGATAAACTAATTAAACCTAACTTAGTATCAAACACTTCTCTTATGATACTTCGTAAATAAAACTTTTTTTGCCAACTTATTTTTCTTCACCCAATCGATCACTTCCAAGACGCCTTTATTTTCGTAGGAGCGGCGAAAACCTTTCTTGGCAAAATCGATCTGATACAAAGCCTGCATGCGCGCGCTTCGGATCTCATCAGTCGTCGGGATCGGCTGGCCGCCGCCGCCGATGCAGCCGCCCGGACAGGCCATCACTTCGATATAATCGAATTTATCCAGATCGGCGATGATCGGATCGATATTGCCGATACCGTTCACCACCGCGATCCGGACTTTATTGCCGGCAATATCCACTTCGGCCGTTTTGATGCCGGCCAAACCTCTGGCTTCGTTATAATCAATTTTAGCGCGGCACAATTTCGCCTTGGTGTTCGAACCGCAAGCCAGATAATCCGCGGTGCGCAAAGCTGATTCCATCACGCCGCCCGAGCCACCGAACAAAGCCGCGGCGCCGGAAAATCTTCCCAGCGGATCGTCAGCGTCTTGCGGTTTTATTTTTGCCAGATCGATATTGTTCTTTTTGAACAAGAAAGATAATTCTCTGGTGGTCAAAACTTGATCAATAACTTGCATGCCATCAACTTTAAGTTCGGGACGGACTGCTTCATATTTTTTGGCGGTGCAGGGCATAATGGAAACCAATTTGATATTTTTCGGATCAACGCCCATTTTTTTCGCCCAGAAAGTTTTCACTACGCCGGCCAAATGGACGTGCGGCGAACGGGTAGTGGTCAGATGCGGAATAATTTCAGGATGAAGCAACTCGACATAATTCACCCAGCCCGGACAGCAAGAAGTGAACATCGGCAAACTGCCATTTGATCGGGCTTTTTTATCTTTAATCCGTTCTAGCAATTCTTCGGCTTCAATAATTGTCGTTAAGTCGGCGCCAAAATTGATGTCAAAAACATAATCAAAACCCAATTTCTTCAAAGCCGCGGTAATTTTTCCCGATGAATCCTTGCCGTACGGCAGATTAAAATCCTCGCCAATGGTAACGCGGACTGACGGCGCGAACTGCGCCACCAAAATTTCCTTATCGTGACGAGCGACGGGCTTGCCCGCCGAAGCCTTAGCGAAGGCGGGGTGGGTTTTCAGAAATCGTTTTCTCTTCTCAAGTATTTTTTCCACTTGCGGCACTTCCGCCTGTTCTTGCGCCGCTGAAACCGGGCAATGCAAGGCGCATTGGCCGCATAAAATGCATTTGAACCCTTCATTCTGGCGCGGCACGACTTCCTGCCGGCTCCCCTTGCCCGTGAATTTCAAATAATTAATATTCTGCTGCATGGCGCAGGCCTCGACGCAATTCTTGCAATCGATGCATTGCGAACCGTCGATCTCCACGGCGTTTTGGAATTTATAAATTTTGCGCGCGCCCTTGCGGTCGCGGAAGCGGGTCAATTTCACGCCATATTTTTTCACCGCGCCCAAAAGCGGACATTGGAAACGCCAGATGCAACTCGGGCATTTCTCGATATGCTCGGCAAAGATCAATTCCAAATTCATATTGCGCGCCTTTTTCACCCGCGCGGTTTCAGTCTGCACTTCCATGCAATCACAGACGGTCGTCGCGCACGACGGCACTAATCTTTTATAGCCTTTTACTTCCACCGAACAGACGCGGCAATTTCCCTTCACGGGAAAATCCGGATGAAAGCATAAAGCCGGAATCTCAATCCCGTTCTTTTTGGCCACCTCCAAAACAGTCTGGCCCGGCTCAACGTGATACACTTTGCCGTTAATTGTTACCTTTAATTTATTCATTTTTTTAATTTGTCATCCCGAGCCCCTGGCGAGGGATCTATTTTGTACAAATTTCATTTTTCATCAT